>NZ_BAABBP010000070.1:0-511 GCF_039538025.1 Comamonas faecalis | reverse complement strand
TGTTTGGTAGGTGTCAGCAGGCCGTGGCATCGTCTCACCGCATGAAGCAAAGCAGCCTTGATCTGAACCTGAGCACCAAAAAAACCCGCAAGCAGCAATTGCTCGATGAGATGGAATTGGTGGTTCCCTGGGCAGCACTGGTCGAGCTCATTGCCCCGTATTACCCCGAAGGCAAGAACGGCCGCCCACCCTTTGCACTGCAGACCATGCTGCGCATCCACTGCATGCAGCAGTGGTTTAGCTTGTCGGATCTGGGCATGGAGGAAGCTTTCTTTGACACCCCGATCTACCGCGAATTTGCCCAGCTCGATGCCCATGGCCGAATGCCTGACGAGAGCACCATCCTGCGCTTTCGCCACCGATTGGAAAGGCACAAACTGGCCGACCAGATTCTGGCCACAGTCAATGAACTGCTGGCAGCACAGGGCCTGCTGCTCAAAGCAGGCACAGCCGTGGACGCCACCTTGATTGCAGCGCCCAGCTCCACCAAGAACAAGGACAAAAAGCGTGA
>NZ_BAABBP010000069.1:0-723 GCF_039538025.1 Comamonas faecalis | reverse complement strand
GCCCCTGTACCGGGACTTTGCCCAGCTCGATGCCCACGGACGGCTGCCTGACGAGAGCACCATCTTGCGCTTTCGCCACCGCCTGGAGCGTCACAAGCTGGCCGAGCAGATGCTGGCCACGGTCAACGCCTTGCTGTGCGCCAAAGGCCTGCAGCTCAAGGAAGGCACCATCGTGGACGCCACCTTGATTGCAGCGCCGAGCTCGACCAAGAACAAAGACAAGGCCCGAGACCCCGAGATGCATTCGAGCAAGAAGGGCAACCAGTGGTACTTTGGCATGAAGGCCCATATCGGCGTGGACGCTGACAGCGGCCTGGTGCACACCGTGCGCTGCACCTCGGGCAACGTCGGCGACGTGGTCGAAGGCAACAGCTTGCTGCACGGGCAGGAGGTGCAGGTCTTTGGCGACGCCGGCTACCAGGGGGCAGATAAACGCGCCGATGCCTCTAAAGACGTGCCATGGCATGTCGCCATGGGGCCGGCCAAACGCAAGGCACTGGACAAGGAACACAACGCTATACACGCTCTGGTGGATCTGCTCGAGCGCGTGAAGGCACAAATCCGCGCCAAGGTGGAGCACCCGTTTCGCGTCATCAAGCGCCAGTTTGGCTACACCAAGGTGCGCTACCGAGGCCTGGAGAAAAACACTCTGCAGATCGTGACGCTGTTTGCGCTGTCCAACCTGTGGATGGCACGCCATCAGTTGATGCAGCAGCAAGGAGC
>NZ_BAABBP010000068.1:0-739 GCF_039538025.1 Comamonas faecalis | reverse complement strand
GGGCGTGTCCGAATTTTTGTGTAAACGGGTCGGACTTCAATTGACGGAGATGCGGTCTCCGAACTGAATGGTAAAGCGGGTCAGCGCGGCCTTCCAATCCCGGATGGGCATGGTCCACTTCTGGCTGATGTTGCGCAGCGCCAGGTAGAACAGCTTGGTCAGCGCCTCGTCGCTGGGGAACGAGCCCCGGTTCTTGGTCAGCTTCCTCAGGCTCATGTTGACCGACTCGATGGCGTTGGTGGTGTAGATGACCTTGCGGATTTCCGGCGGGTAGTCAAAGAACGGGGTCAAGCGACTCCAGTTCCTGCGCCAGGACTGGCCGATGGGCAGGTACTCGGCATCCCATCGGGCCTCGAACTCTCCGAGCATCAGTTCGGCCTCCTCGGCGGTGGCGGCCGTGTAGATGCGGCGCAGGTCGGCCGCCACCTCTTTGCGGCGCTTCCATGAGACGTAGTTCAGGCTGTGGCGCACCATGTGAACGATGCACAGTTGCACAACCGCCTGGGGGAAGACGGCCTCGATGGCGTCAGGGAAGCCCTTGAGCCCATCGACACAGGCAATGAAGATGTCCTGCACGCCCCGGTTGCGCAGTTCGGTCACAACCTGCAGCCAGAACTTGGCACCCTCGGTCTGCGCCAGCCACAGACCCAGCACCTCCTTCTCGCCCGTCATGGTGATGCCGATGGCCAGGTACACCGCCTTGACCCGCACCGCGCCCTCGCGCACCTTCACGTGGATG
>NZ_BAABBP010000067.1:0-764 GCF_039538025.1 Comamonas faecalis | reverse complement strand
CGCCGCCGAACTTCTTGGCCAGCACGGTGGCGATCGCTGCGGTCAGCGTGGTCTTGCCGTGGTCGACGTGACCGATCGTGCCCACGTTGACGTGGGGCTTGGTGCGCTCAAACTTACCTTTTGCCATCTTTTCGACTCCGAAAAAACCACAATAATGCAAAAAACTTGGCGCACCAACCGAGCGCACCACAATTGGTGCCCATGGGCAGGATCGAACTGCCGACCTCTCCCTTACCAAGGGAGTGCTCTACCACTGAGCCACATGGGCAATTGGAGACAAGCTCCAATGCATGCCTGGAGCGGGAGACGGGAATCGAACCCGCGTCATCAGCTTGGAAGGCTGGGGTTCTACCATTGAACTACTCCCGCATGAGCACTCTGCGTGCACAGAGCCTCAGCATCATTCTTGGTGGAGGAGACTGGATTCGAACCAGTGTAGGCGCAAGCCAACAGATTTACAGTCTGCCCCCTTTAACCACTCGGGCACTCCTCCAAGGAATTTGAAATTATAGCAGTTTTTCGAGCATCAAGACAAATTTTTAAGATCTATTTGCACACTTCGCTCAATGACGCCCGATGCTCAACCATCGCAACTGATTGTCACAAAGGGTTTAGCCTCTTCACTCACACCCCAAATGCCGAACCCCCAGCACGCTTTGCGTACTGGGGGTTGGTCTAATAAGAGCCTGACGATGACCTACTTTCACACGGGGATCCGCACTATCATCGGCGCGAAGTTGTTTCACGGTCCTGTTCGGGATGGG
>NZ_BAABBP010000066.1:0-793 GCF_039538025.1 Comamonas faecalis | reverse complement strand
CAATGCCAGTCAGTTAACCTGCTGACTGGCATTTTTTCGTTGGGAACTTGCTGCGAGAGCGTTTGACCTCACGCGGGAAGGATCGCTCAGTGCGACGAGGCGGGAGCACAAAGTAACGAGCTTGTTCAAGCAGGCGCTGCAATAGCGCAGGTACGGAGCCAGCGCGCGCCAGATGCACCGTGTTGATCGCCCCGACGATGGCATGGCGCGCCGTATGGAAGCTAATGCGGGTCGGCGCAACCCCTTCATGCTCGGCCATCAGGCGCATCCAGCGCCTGAGCAGTGTGTAGGCGATCAGCACGCCCCAGATTTCCTGCTTGACCAGTTCGGGTTGCCTGCTGCGCAACACCGCTTGGCCTTGCTGCAGCGATTGTTTGATTTCCCGAAACCCCAGCTCGATCTCCCAACGCTGGCGGTACAGCTGCGCCAGTGCCGTCACGGCAAACCGTTGGGGATCGAGCATCGAAGTGATGAAGCGTCGGGTCTTGCCGCCCACATGCGCCTGAATCAGCCTGGCCTGCCAATGGCTGGGCAGTTCAGGGTGCAGCTTCCTGGCGCGTGGTGACACGGGCATGCGGATCAGCCAGTCGCCTTCGCCCAAGGTCTACACCACCTCATGACGTAGATTGTCCTTGGCACGCATGAGCCAGTGGCGCTGCTCGCCCGCTTGGCTCCACTGCAGCAGGAAAGCGGCGCTGAAGTAGGCGCGGTCGAACAAGGTGATCGAATGATCCAGGCCACGCAGATCGGCTGCCAGCGTCAACTCGCCACAGCCATAGTCCCCCAGCCGGGC
>NZ_BAABBP010000065.1:0-972 GCF_039538025.1 Comamonas faecalis | reverse complement strand
TCGTTGGCGGATTCAATCTGTAGATCATCGGGCTGCAAGGCGCATGAAATCTGGGTTTTCTCGAAAACCGAGACCGACAAAATCTGTAGACATGTGTAGAGCGAGGCATCGAGGTGAAGCTCCTTGCGGGCGATGGCGATCAGCACGTAGGTGGCCACGGCGCACCAAATTTGCGTCTTCACGGCGTTCTCGCTGGTGCCCAGGAACTTCTTGATGCGCAGGTGCTGCTTGATCCACTTGAAGAACAGCTCCACCTGCCAGCGGTTCTTGTACAGCGCCGCGATGCTCAAGGGCGGCAGCGCCGTGTTGTTGGTCAGAAAGACCAGCGTCTTGCCCGACTCGGGATCTTTGAAGCGCACGCGCCGCAAGTGCTCGGGATAGTGGCGTGCGGTGTAAAAGCCATTGAGGGCGATGCTCTGATCGCAAATCACGCCAGTGCTGCGATCGGTGGATGCCGAGTACACGCGCCGGGCACTCATGTTGCTCTTGGCGCGCGTGACGAAAAAAGCGCCGGCCTGATGCAGGGCATACACACGCTGGAAGTCCAGGTAACCACGATCCATGACGTAGAACGCACCGGCCTCGATGGGCAAGATATCGAGCACGTTCACGTCGTGCATCTTGCCATCGGAGATGTGGATGAACGCAGGAATGGAGCCTCGCAAATCCAGCAGCGTGTGCATCTTGACGGCCGCCTTGGTGCTGCGAAAAGGCGCCCACTCGAACAGCGACAGGCACAGGTCGATGGTCGTGGCGTCCAGGGCGTAGACGGTGGCATCCAGATCGATATCCAGCTGCTCCTGGGCGTACAGCGCCCTGGCACGCTGAATCAGGCGCATCGCCAGCGCGTGATAGATGCGCCAGTCGCGCTGGCTCAGGGCATCCGAGAGCGTCGAGCGCGCCGGCACGTTCTTGAGCCCCATGTGAAACAGCTTGCCGCGATTGGCGGCCAGACAGGCCTCGATATCGCGC
>NZ_BAABBP010000064.1:0-1019 GCF_039538025.1 Comamonas faecalis | reverse complement strand
TGCCGCTCAGTTAAGCCTGAGCGGCATTTTTCTTGATGGGGTAGTGAGTCTTGGTCATGCGCACCTCACGCGGGTAACGTCTGTCGGGTCTGCGAGGTGGCAGCACAAAGCGGCGAATGTTTTGCCGCATGGCCTTGAGCTTTGCCGGAATCGCACCTGGCGTGCTGGAGCCGGAACTCCACATCCATTCATCGACGATGTAGCGCAGCGCCGTGATGAAGCTGATACGACAAGGCTGCACCTTGGCCTCATCGGCAATGCGCGTGATCTCCAGACGAATCAGGTTGTACATCAAAAAGGTGGCCCACAGTTCCTGCTTGACCCCCTCCGGTTGCTGGCTGCGCAGCGTCATCGCCTGTCCCAGCATGTCTGTCTTCATCTCCCCGTAAGCCAGCTCAATCTCCCAGCGCTCGTGGTAAAGCGCGAATATTTCATCGGCCTGGTAGCGGGCTGCATCCGCCAGGGATGTGAACAAGGTCTTGGGCTTGCCATCGAGCTCACGGGTGATGGCCCGCACTTCCCACGTCAGCGGCAGCTCGGGGTCTTTCTTGCGCGCTTGCGGTGAGACCTTCATGCGCAAGCGCACATCGCCTGAACCGTACGTTTGCACCACCTCACCCTTGAGCCCCGCGCGTGCAGGAATCAGCCAGTGGCGCCCTTGTCGGTGCTGCAGCGGCCACAACAGACCTGCCGAGTAAAACCCTTTGTCCACGATCACCAGCGAGTCCGGCGGCATCTGTGGCCACAGGCGCTGTGCCAGGGTGTATTCACTGGTGTCGTAGGCATCCAGACTGGCATCGATCAACAAACGTGCGCGGGCATCGAGCAAGCAGGCCATGCGCACCAGCGGGAACGGACTTTGGTGGTTTGCGTGGTTGCGCTGACAACCAAAGTGCTCTCGATTCTCTTGCGTATCAGGGGCGCGCCAGACGACACCATCGAGTGCATACAAGGCCAAGCCTTGCCAACGATGGCGGCCAGCTTCCTGGTGTGCCCATTGAGCGGCGGTGTGCCGAAAC
>NZ_BAABBP010000063.1:0-1090 GCF_039538025.1 Comamonas faecalis | reverse complement strand
TGAACCGCCCCGGGTTTCAAGGAGGCTGATTGGTTTAAGTTGACACCTCTGTCGAGGTGTTGCTGACGGCGAGTTGCCGCCAGTAGTTTGCCTCAGCTTCTGCGGGAGGGATGCCCCCAATCGGCGTGAGCAGTCGGACGTGATTGAACCAGTGCACCCATTGCAGGGTGGCCAGTTCCACGGATTCCCTGGTCTTCCAGGGTCCCCGGCGGTGAATCAGCTCGGCCTTGTACAGCCCGTTGATGGTCTCGGCCAGTGCGTTGTCGTAACTGTCGCCCCGGCTGCCCACCGAAGGCCGTATGCCCGCCTGGTCCAGGCGCTCGGTATAGCGGATGGAAACGTACTGACTGCCCCTGTCGGAATGGTGCGTCAAGGCATCAGCCACAGGCTGGCGGTCGTACAAGGCCTGCTCCAGCGCATCCAGCACAAAGTCCGTCTGCATGCTGCTGCTGACCCGCCAGCCCACGATGCGCCGGGCATACACGTCCACCACGAAGGCCACGTACAGCCAACCCTGCCAGGTGGAGACGTAGGTGAAGTCCGACACCCACAGCTCATTGGGTCGGCTGGCCTTGAATTGCCGGTTGACGTGGTCCAGAGGGCACGGTGCGGAGGTGTCTGGCGTGGTGGTGCGCACCGCCCTGCCACGGCGAGCCCCTTGCAAGCCCATGGCACGCATCAGTCGCTCCACGGTACAACGTGCCACCGGGATGCCCTCGCGGTTCATCTGCAGCCAGACCTTGTCGGCCCCGTAGACCTGCCAGTTGGCGTGCCACACGCGCTGGATATCGGCTTTCAAAGCCTCGTCACGCTGGGCGCGTGCACTGCGCAATTGGGGGTTGCGTTGCCGGGCTGCATGGCGCCAGTAACACGACGGGGCCATCTGCAACACCCGGCAGATGGGCTCGACCCCGTAGTCGTCACGATGACGGTCGATGTAGGCATTCACGACTTGAGTCGGCGGTCGAGCTCCGCCTGCGCAAAAAACGCGCTGGCCGTCTTCAGGATGTCATTGGCCCGGCGCAGCTCTTTGACCTCACGTTCCAGTTCCTTGATGCGCTGGGCATCCGAACTGGTGGTGCCGGCACGC
>NZ_BAABBP010000062.1:0-1192 GCF_039538025.1 Comamonas faecalis | reverse complement strand
ATTACTCGATGATCTTTGCCACCACGCCGGCGCCGACGGTACGGCCGCCCTCGCGGATGGCAAAGCGCAGGCCTTCTTCCATGGCGATGGGGGCGATCAGCTTGACGGTGATCGACACGTTGTCGCCGGGCATGACCATTTCCTTGTCAGCGGGCAGCTCGATGGAGCCGGTGACGTCGGTCGTGCGGAAGTAGAACTGCGGGCGGTAGTTGTTGAAGAAGGGCGTATGGCGGCCGCCTTCGTCCTTGCTCAAAACGTACACCTCGGCGGTGAAGTGGGTGTGCGGCTTGATGGAGCCGGGCTTGCACAGCACCTGGCCGCGCTCGACGTCTTCGCGCTTGGTGCCGCGCAGCAGCAGGCCGACGTTGTCGCCCGCCTGGCCCTGGTCCAGCAGCTTGCGGAACATTTCCACGCCGGTGACGATGGTCTTTTGCGTGTCCTTGATGCCGACGATCTCGATTTCCTCGCCGACCTTGATGATGCCGCGCTCGACACGGCCCGTCACCACGGTGCCGCGGCCCGAGATGGAGAACACGTCTTCGACGGGCATCAGGAAGGCGCCGTCGATGGCGCGCTCGGGCGTGGGGATGTAGGTGTCGAGTGCGTCGGCCAGCTTCAGGATGGCGGGCTCGCCGATGTCGGATTGGTCGCCTTCCAGGGCCAGCTTGGCCGAACCACGGACGATGGGGGTGTCGTCGCCAGGGAATTCGTACTTGTCCAGCAGCTCGCGCACTTCCATCTCGACGAGTTCGAGCAGCTCTTCGTCGTCGACCATGTCGCACTTGTTGAGGAACACGATGATGTAGGGCACGCCGACCTGGCGGGCCAGCAGGATGTGCTCGCGCGTCTGGGGCATGGGGCCGTCGGCGGCCGAGCACACCAGGATGGCGCCGTCCATCTGGGCTGCGCCGGTGATCATGTTCTTGACGTAGTCGGCGTGGCCGGGGCAGTCCACGTGGGCGTAGTGGCGGTTTGCGGTCTCGTACTCGACGTGCGAGGTGGAGATGGTGATGCCGCGCGCCTTCTCCTCGGGGGCGTTGTCGATTGCCGCGTAGTCCTTAGCTTCGCCGCCGAACTTCTTGGCCAGCACGGTGGCGATCGCTGCGGTCAGCGTGGTCTTGCCGTGGTCGACGTGACCGATCGTGCCCACGTTGACGTGGGGCTTGGTGCGCTCAAACTTACCTTTTGCCAT
>NZ_BAABBP010000061.1:0-1499 GCF_039538025.1 Comamonas faecalis | reverse complement strand
AGTCGGCTCGATGCTCCTGCACCATGCGCACGGCGCGCTCGCGGACCTCGGGTGAGAACTTGTTTGACTTGGTCATAGCTCCATCTTCTCAAGTGTTGGAGCCTCCTCAAAACCCGGGGCGGTTCAAGCTGTATCCGGCCTGGCGGGAAGTGGCGCAGCGTCAAGACTCATAGACTCGGCGTCTCCGGGAGCCTCTGTTCTGCGGAGGTATGGCCTGGAGGGGGGTGGGGTTCTGCCGTTCGGTACTGGAGGGGGCAGCGCCCCCTCCGCCCCAACATCCACGCCTGCCGGCGCCGCCCAACCCCCAGCACCCATCCCCCCAGCGGCCCCACCCGCTCAATCGACGCCCTCCCTGCGCGACGGCTGGCAGCAGACCAGCGTGCCTGGCGTCGCCCGCAGCGGCAACACCTTCTCTGACGCGCCGGGCCTGCGCTGCAGGCGGACATCGCCAAGTCCAACAACACCCTGCGCGGTGCGCAGATCCAGGCCGATACGAGCCGCTACGCCTCCGACAACTCCCTGCGCGGCGACATCTTCAGGGCGCAGGGCAGCGCCGCGGCGGCGCGCCAGAGCGCGCTGGCCGGCGCCCAGAAGGACGAGCGCGACCGCCTGGACAAGCAGTACGCCGCCGCCGAGAAGCGCAGCGAGCCACCACCGGCCACGCTCACGTCCGGCACTCATGTCAGGTGCCGTTCGGTCATCCTACCTCGCATATCTTCGTGCGGCGTGCGCGAGCGCGATACCGGTGCTGACGACTTTGACCACGCGGGCGACGGAGCGAACGAGCCTGAAAAAACTAAAAAGCAGTGCCACTGAGTTTCCTTTTCTTGGGTTGGGGTTTGACCAGGGCGACGTGGGTTTCGCCCCATCCAGCGCTGTGACTATCTTCACTCTCCCCCGGTCGGGCGAGGTCGGGTCGATGAGGTATTCGGACTGGATCTCGTCTCCTGTACTCAGCGCGATCTGGTTCTGCTTGAAGCGCCGCGGCGAGACGGCGCCGAAGTCACACACCGCGTGGCGCGCGATCAGGTCAAGCGGCGTGCGGCTCAGTGCTCGACGTGCGTCGTCGTCCACAGTGAGCTTACCGAGCAGGAATTTGCTGAACATGAGGGGCGTCTTTCATCTTTGGGCACAGTGAGTGGACACACTGATGCTAGAATCTCGTGCTGGTGCGGTGTTGGACGGTGATGCCGCTGCCTTCACAGGCAGGGGTCACATGTTCGATCCATGTATCACCCACCATGCACAAATCCGGACGCGTTCCCATTCACTGGATGCGCCTTCGGTCAGGGTCGTTAACTCAGCGGTAGAGTGCCACCTTCACACGGTGGAAGTCAGTGGTTCGATCCCACTACGACCCACCAATTCCATCTTGAACCGCCCCGGGTTTCAAGGAGGCTGATTGGTTTAAGTTGACACCTCTGTCGAGGTGTTGCTGACGGCGAGTTGCCGCCAGTAGTTTGCCTCAGCTTCTGCGGGAGGGATGCCCCCAATCGGCG
>NZ_BAABBP010000060.1:0-1586 GCF_039538025.1 Comamonas faecalis | reverse complement strand
CCCATAGTCGGCCACGCCAAAGATCGGCGCCTCCGCGTCCTTGTTGATCGCAACGATCACCTTGCTGTCCTTCATCCCCGCCAGGTGCTGGATCGCACCCGAGATGCCGCAGGCAATGTACAGCTGGGGCGCAACAATCTTGCCCGTCTGGCCCACCTGCAGGTCGTTGGGCGCGTAGCCCGCGTCCACCGCGGCGCGGCTGGCGCCAATGGCCGCGCCCAGCTTGTCGGCCAGCGGGGTGATGACCTCGTCGAACTTCTCCTTGCTGCCCAGCGCCCGCCCGCCCGAGACGATGATCTTGGCCGCCGTCAGTTCGGGGCGGTCGCTCTTGGTCACTTCGCGCCCAAGGAATTGGCTCTTGCCGCTGTCGGCCACTGCCGGGACGCTCTCGACGGCTGCGCTGCCGCCGCTGGCCGCTGCCGCATCAAAGCCGGTGCCGCGCACGGTGATGACCTTGACGGCGTCTGTGCTTTGCACGGTGGCAATGGCGTTGCCCGCGTAGATGGGGCGCTCGAAGGTGTCGGGGCTGTCGACCCGGGTGATGTCGCTGATCTGCGCCACGTCGAGCTTGGCGGCCACGCGCGGGGCGGTGTTCTTGCCGCTGGCGGTGGCCGGGAACAGGATGTGGCTGTAGCTGCCGGCGATCTGCAGCACCTGGGCGGCCAGGTTCTCGGCCAGGCCGTCCTTCAAGGACGCGCCGTCGGCGTGGATCACCTTGGAGACGCCGGCGATCTGTGCTGCAGCTGCTGCTGCTGCCTGCGCGTTCTCTCCGGCAACGAGTACATGCACCTCGGCGCCGCAGGCGGCGGCTGCGGTGACGGTGTTGAGCGTTGCGCTCTTGAGGGATGCGTTGTCGTGCTCGGCCACGACGAGGATGTGCGCGAGTGCGGTCATGTGTGTTTCTCCTTGAACCTTCAGATCACCTTGGCTTCGTTCCTGAGCTTGTCCACGAGGGTGGCAACGTCAGGCACCTTGACGCCTGCGCCGCGCTTCGGGGGCTCGGCGACCTTCAGGGTCTTGATGCGCGCAGCAGCATCCACGCCCAGGTCGGCGGGGGTGAGGGTCTCCAGCGGCTTCTTCTTGGCCTTCATGATGTTGGGCAGCGTGACGTAGCGCGGCTCATTGAGGCGCAGGTCGGTGGTGATGACCGCGGGCGTGGAAAGCGCCAGCGTCTCCAGGCCACCGTCGACTTCGCGGGTGACGTTGACCGAATCGCCCGCCACTTCCACCTTGCTGGCAAACGTGGCCTGGGGCAGGTCGGCGAGAGCGGCGAGCATCTGGCCGGTCTGGTTGGCGTCGTCGTCGATGGCCTGCTTGCCCAGAATCACCAGGCCGGGCTGTTCCTTGTCGACCAGGGCCTTGAGCAGCTTGGCCACGGCCAGGGGCTGCAGCTCTTCGTCGGTCTGCACCAGGATGGCGCGGTCGGCGCCAATGGCCATGGCGGTGCGCAGGGTTTCCTGGCATTGCGCCACGCCACAGCTGACGGCGATGACTTCGGTGGCGGCGCCTTTTTCCTTGAGGCGTACGGCCTCTTCGACGGCAATCTCGTCAAAGGGGTTCATGCTCATCTTGACGTTGGCGATGTC
>NZ_BAABBP010000059.1:0-1592 GCF_039538025.1 Comamonas faecalis | reverse complement strand
CGGCGGCCCATCTCCACCAGGATCTCGCGCGCGGGCACGCCGTATTTCTTCTCCGCGCGCTTGGCAAACAGCAGGAAGCTGCCGTACACGCCCGCGTAGCCCAGCGTCAGCGCGTCGCGGTCGATGCGGATCGGGAAGTCCATGATCGGCACCACCAGGTCTTCGGCCACGTCCTGGATCTTGAAGACGTCAACGCCGGTCTGAACCCCCATCATGCTGAGCACCGCCACCAGCACTTCCATCGGCGTGTTGCCCGCACCCGCGCCCAGGCCGGCGCTGGCCGCGTCGATGCGGTTGGCGCCCATCTCGATGGCGGTGATGGAGTTGGCCACGCCCATGGCCAGGTTGTGGTGGGCGTGAAAGCCCAGTTCGGTCTCGGGCTTGAGGGCGCCTCTCACCGCACCGAGCTTTTCGCGCACGTCGGCGGGCAGCATGTGGCCGGCCGAGTCGGTGACGTAGATGCAGTTGGCGCCGTAGCCTTCCATCAGCTTGGCCTGCTTGACCAGGCCTTCTGCGCTGTTCATGTGGCTCATCATCAGAAAGCCGACGGTGTCCATGCCCAGCTTCCTCGCCTGGGTGATGTGCTGCTCGGAGACGTCGGCCTCGGTGCAGTGGGTGGCCACGCGGATGGTGTGCACGCCCAGGTCGTGGGCCATGTGCAGGTGCTCGACGGTGCCGATGCCCGGCAGCAGCAGCGCCGAGACCTTGGCCTGCTTGAGTTCGGGGATGACGGCGGCCAGGTATTCCTCGTCCCGGTGGGCGGCAAAGCCGTAGTTGACCGAGTCGCCGCCCAGGCCGTCGCCGTGGGTGATTTCGATCAGCGGCATGCCCGCCTCGTCCAGCCCGCGGGCGATGGTCTTCATCTGCTCGATGCTGATCTGGTGCTGCTTGGGGTGCATGCCGTCGCGCAGCGTCATGTCGTGCAGGGTGATTTTCTTGCCTTGGATGCTCATGTTCATGTCCTTCTTTGTCGTGAACTCCTTCCCCCCTTGGAGGAAGGCGGGGATGGGGACTGGGCCCTGGCGTTCCATCCAGCGGCGCTGGCCCCCACCCCTGCCCTCCCCCACAGGGGGAGGGAGTGGGGAGGGTCAGGCGGCCTGCAGGGTGAGGCGCCCGGCCAGCATTTCCTCGGCAAACATCTCGGCGGTGCGCGCGGCGGCGGCGGTCATGATGTCCAGGTTGCCGGCGTACTTGGGCAGGTAGTCGCCCAGGCCTTCGACCTCCAGGTAGACGGTGACGCGCTTGCCGTCGAACACCGGGCCGTTGACGAGTTTGTAGCCGGGCACGTATTTCTGCACCTCGGCCATCATGTCGTGCACGCTCTTGGTGATCGCCGCCTGGTCGGGCTCGTCCTCGGTCAGGCAGTGCACGGTGTCGCGCATGATGAGCGGGGGCTCGGCCGGGTTGATGACGATGATGGCCTTGCCGCGCTTGGCGCCGCCCACTTTCTCGATGGCGCCGGCGGTGGTGCGGGTGAATTCGTCGATGTTCTTCCTGGTGCCGGGGCCGGCGGAGCGGCTCGATACCGTGGCGACGATTTCCGCGTAGGGCACGGCCTGCACGCGCGAGACGGCCGCCACCATGGGGATGGT
>NZ_BAABBP010000058.1:0-1658 GCF_039538025.1 Comamonas faecalis | reverse complement strand
AAAACGGCAAAACGCCCCGATCGGCGGGCAAAAAAATAGTTGCCCCTGCCGAAGTCAACTCAAATTCCATCATCTGAAAAATAGCCCAGGCGTAGCACGCCTGGAGGTGAGTTATTCAGAGCATCCTCAGGGCGGACTCATTACACGTGCAGCTTGCGACTTGGCGACATAATTTTGATACTGCGGAATCGCCACAGCCGCCAAAATACCAATAATCGCCACAACAATCATCAGTTCGATCAGGGTAAAGCCCTGTTGGACCTTGCGAAGCTGGTGTTTCATAAAACCTCCTGGTGAAGAATCGCTGGCGGAATGAAAGTGCCAGTCGCTTCAATAGAGGCAAGACCTGTGCCAGCGCCGGAATCAACGTTTCCAGTACAAATAAAGCAATTTGTCACATAAAGCGCCCTGCCATGCATTGGCTGTCACGGTGTTTGCCGTGCCAGGGTCGGCGTGTCACGGCAAATGCCGTGCCATTGGGGCCGATCCCGGCCACTAGTTCAGGACACTAAAATCACCTTCCCGGGTTTGGAGCAAGGCATGGACATCATCAGTTTGGACGCGGCGGAAGCCATGACCGGCATCAGCCGCCGCACCCTGTGGCGCCGCGTGGCCGACGGCGCGCTTGCCAGCGGCGAGAAAGACGCCCGTGGCCGCACGACGGTAGCGCTGGGGGGGGGGGGGGGGTACTTACAGCCATCCGCGAGCACACAGGCGTCGATCTGGGCGCTGAAGACCTGCACGCCCTGCTGCAGGCCGACGCGGGCGACGCCGACGCCCAGGCCGACGTCGGCGCGCTGCTCTACACGGCAGCTGCAGCGCCCGCCGGCCACCCTGGCGCCCGTGCCGCCGCGCTGTACTGGCTGCGCCAGGCAGCCGACCAGAACCACGCCGACGCGATGCACTGGCTGGGCACCGCAGCCGCCGCGCTGTGCACCGAGCAGGGCAACGCCGAGGCCATGATGTGGATTGCCAAGGCGGCAGCCCACAGCCATGCGATTGCGCAGCAGCAGCTCGATGCCTTGCTGGGCAAGGCGCTGGCGCCGGGCGCTATGGATATTGATTCGGCCCTGTGATGTTTGAATTCGTCATCCCGGCGAAGGCCGGGATCCAGTGCTTTGGGGAGGAAGTCATGGATTCCGGCCTTCGCCGGAATGACGAAAAATTGCCACTTCAAAGGGCTGAGTCATTAGGTAAGTTGAGGCCACTTGATCTGTAGCTTGCGGTGCTCAATGAGGCAGTCGCGCAGGTACAGATTGATAAGGCTTTGGTACGGAATACCTGCTTCTTCTGCCATCTCTTTGAAGTACTCAACGACATCCTCGGAGAGTCGCATGGTGACGGGCTTTTTCAGTTTGGAGGCATAGGGGTTTTTGCGGGACTTCAACTTGGAGAGGTCGTATTCGGCTTTCATGTCTGGCTACCTTGGTAAAACGCGCTTTCGTGCTTGGTTGCTTTGCGAGCAGAGATGATGCGGATGACTTGCCCATGTTTGCGTTCGCAATGACACACGATGAGCAATTTGGCACTAGTGAACCGCCCCGGGTTTCAAGGAGGCTGATTGGTTTAAGTTGACACCTCTGTCGAGGTGTTGCTGACGGCGAGTTGCCGCCAGTAGTTTGCCTCAGCTTCTGCGGGAGGGATGCCCCCAATCGGCG
>NZ_BAABBP010000057.1:0-2711 GCF_039538025.1 Comamonas faecalis | reverse complement strand
AAAGCGGTGCAAATGGCCCGAAAAGGCACCAAGAATGGTGCAAGGACGCGGGCAAAACGGTGCGATTGCGTCATCTGAAAAACATCAGCCATGTAGCACTTGCGCAGCCGAGTTGTTCAGGATGTCCTTAACAGGCCCTAGTCCACTTTGACGATGGGCCAGGCAGCCGGCGTGCCGACAATGGCATGCAAGGGCGAGAGGCAACCGCTCCCCGCAACGAGACAACCGACAAAGGAATCCGCATGGGACTGCAAGGCAAGGCGGCGCTGGTGGGCGCCGCGCAATACAAACCAGAAAAATACGGCACCGCGCCGCGCATGTTCCACCTGGAGCAAGTGGCCGACCTGGCGCTGCAGGCGCTCGACGACGCCGGCCTGTCGCTTGCCGACGTGGACGGCCTGATCACCACCGGCCCGCATTTCCACGAGGCCAGCAGCTTCGTGCCCGCGATGGCCGGCGAATACCTGGGCGTGGCGCTGAACTTTGCCGAGGTCGTCGACCTGGGCGGCGCAAGCTCGGTCGGCATGGTCTGGCGCGCGGCCGCGGCCATCGAGCTGGGCCTGTGCGACACGGTGGTCTGCGTCATCCCGGCGCGCATGACGCCGATGTCCGAGCACGACGACCACATGGCCGAGGTGATGAAGGCGTCGCGCTTTGGCGGCCACAGCACCCGCTTTGGCGCGCCCGAGGCCGAGATGGATCTGCCCTACGGCCACATGGCGCAGAACACCGGCTACGCGATGATCGCCCAGCGCTACGCCGCCCTGCACGGCTACGACGCGGCGGCGCTGGCGCGCATTGCGGTCGACCAGCGCTTCAACGCCTGCCACAACCCCGGCGCCATGTTCTACGGCCAGCCGATCACCGTGGACGACGTGCTCAATTCGCGCATGGTCGCCGAGCCGCTGCGCATGCTGGAGATCGTCATGCCCGTGGCCGGCGGCGGCGCCATGGTGGTCACGCGCGCCGACAAGGCCAGGAATTGCCGCCACCGCCCGGTGCAGATCGTCGGCTGCGGCGAGCATGTGCAGACCAAGTCGCCCACCTACGCGGCCGACATGCTGGCCACGCCCATCGGCCCGGCCTCGCGCAAGGCGTTCGCGATGGCCGGCCTCAAGCCTTCCGACATGCACATGGCGCAGATCTACGACTGCTACACCATCACCGTGCTGCTGACGCTGGAAGACGCGGGCTTTGCCGAGAAGGGCAAGGGCCTGGACTTCGTGCGCGCGCACGACTTCACCTTCAAGGGCGACTTCCCGATGAACACGCACGGCGGCCAGCTGAGCTTTGGCCAGACCGGCAGCGCCGGCGGCATGACGCAGGTGATCGAAGCCATGCAGCAAATCCAGGGGCGCAGCGGCGCGCGCCAGCTGGCGCGCAACGACCTGGCCTATGTGTCTGGCACGGGCGGCGTGATGAGCGAACAAGGTGCATTGATTTTGAAGGGAGCCTGAGCATGAGCTGGAACAAACCCCTGCCCCACCCCACCGAGATCTCCGCGCCCTACTGGGCGGGCCTGCAGGCCCACGAGGTGCGGCTGCAGCAGTGCGACCAGGGCCACTGGCTGTTCTTCCCGCGCACGCACTGCCCGACCTGCGGCTCGCGCCAGCTGGCGTGGCGCAAGGTCAGCGGCGCGGGCGAGGTCTATACCTACACCGTCGCGCGCGTGCCCACGCTGCCCGAGTTCACCGACGAGATGCCGCAGCTGCTGGCCGTGGTCGCGCTCGACGAGGGCGTGCACATCAACACCACGCTGGTGGGCGTCGCGCCCGAGCAGATCCGCGTGGGCCTGCGCGTGCGCCCGGTGTTCGACGACCGCCCGGGCAGCGCCACGCTGCTGCGCTTCACACCGCAGGACTCCGTGCACCCCGGCGTGATTGCCGCCGACGCCGCCGCACAGCCGCAGCAAAGCACCGCTCCCGCAGCGCCCAGGCAAACCCTGCCCCAGGTCGACTGCAAGAATCTGGATGCGATGCGCGCCCTGGTGTCGGACGGCTATTCGGACTGGTCCAACGAGATCGCCGTCACGCAGGAGCTGATCGACCAGTTCGCGCAGCTGTCGGGCGACGATTACTGGATCCACACCGATCCCGAGCGCGCCCGCCGCGAGAGCCCGTTCGGCACCACGATCGCCCACGGCGCGCTGGTGCAGGTGCTGATCAGCCGCCTGCAGCTGCCCATGGAGTTCGAGGTCACCGGCTACCACAACATCGTCAACTACGGCTCGGACCGGCTGCGTTTCCCGACGCCGGTGCCCGCGGGCTGCCGCATCCATGCGCGCTACCGCATCAAGGCGGTCGAGCAGGTGAAGAGCGGCACGCAGATGACGATGGAGATCAACGTCCACGTCGTCGGCCAGGACAGGCCCTCGGTCATCAACGACCTGGTCATGCTCTATATGTGAGGTTGCCGGCGGCGCATGGAGCGGCACGGTCCGCTCCAGCGCTGCGCCGCCGCCCTGCTCTCCCACGCCGCAGCCGCGGCGATTTTCGTTTTTCGCACCGGCCACGCGCAGCGCCACCGGTCAGCGCATTGATCGACACTCCGGATGAAAAACCCTGCCTCCACCCGCTCCCTGGTCAGGGCGTGTCCGAATTTTTGTGTAAACGGGTCGGACTTCAATTGACGGAGATGCGGTCTCCGAACTGAATGGTAAAGCGGGTCAGCGCGGCCTTCCAATCCCGGATGGGCATGGTCCACTTCTGGCT
>NZ_BAABBP010000056.1:0-4937 GCF_039538025.1 Comamonas faecalis | reverse complement strand
GGCCGCAAAAGCGGTGCAAATGGCCCGAAAAGGCACCAAGAATGGTGCAAGGACGCGGGCAAAACGGTGCGATTGCGTCATCTGAAAAACATCAGCCATGTAGCACTTGCGCAGCCGAGTTGTTCAGGATGTCCCAAGAGACTCTCAGTCATGCAGATGTTCGGCCACAAACTGGCGAAAAATTCCCATGGCAGGCGCTTCAGTGCGGTCGGCCAGGGTAACGAACGCAAAGCGTGCGCCCTCATTCAACGCCGGAGTGATGGGCAACTCCACCAAGCTACCATTGGCGATGGCTTCACGCGCGGGGCTGATGAGGCCGAGGAACACCGCGTCACTGCCGTGTACCGCGTGTAGCAAACTGTTGATATCGTTGCAGCGCAGGGTCACCGCGACCTGGGGGTCAGCTGCGGGCCCATAGCGGGTGATCAGAAGACGTGCCAACTCCGGATTGAGTGAAGTCGACGCTAACGGATAGCGTTGGAGGTGTGCAAATGTAATGGGGGTGTTGAGTTTGGCAAGGGGGTGACCCACGCGACAGATGAAACCACCGCGCATTTGGCCCAAATCTTCGATCAAAAGGTCATCAGCAGGCGTGACGCTGCGTAGATCCACGACCAGTGCGTCGAATCCACGTTCGCGCAAGCGGTTGGTCTGCAACTCGGGGGGGCCGGATTCGAGGCTGACCTGCACTCTCGGATGCATGCTGGCCATGTAACGCAGAAAGGGCTGCATCAGCAGTGCAGTAGGCCCCGCGCCGAGCCCAATGCGGATGACCCCCAAGTAGCCCTCTTGCAATAGCTGTGCGCTGCGTTTTAGCTCAACGGCATCCAGCACCATGCGGCGCGCCCGGCTTGCAACGGTCTGGCCGAATGGCGTCAACTCGTTGCGCTTGCCCATTCGGTCGATCAGACGTGCTCCGAGGTCGTCTTCGAGGGTCTGAATGCTGCGACTCAGGGCGGACTGGGTGATGTGGCACCGCTCCGCGGCGCGGCTGAACGAACCGGTGTCCGCCACAGCCAGCAGGTACTCCAGATGGCGCAGGTTCATTTCCTTTGTCGCATGAGTTTTTTGAATGCATTCAGAATAAATTATGCATTAGACGCATTTGATCATGATTCCTATGATTTCGCACGCTGTCGTCCAAGGCAGCAGCAATCATCCGGAGACAAATTCATGGGCGTTCAAAATTCCAGTATGGGCGACGTTGCGTTGCCGCCCACATCCCAGCGCGTATCGAACAATTCAACTGCCGCGAAGAGCAAGGTGCAGCCCCGCGTCGTGGCTGCAACAGTGGCGGGCAACGCGCTGGAGTTCTTTGATTTCACCACCTACGCGTTCTTCGCGGTGTATATCGGCCAGACCTTCTTTCCCGCTGACGAACCGCTGGTCACGGTGATGCTGTCGGTAGCGGTCTTTGGCGTTGGCTTCATCACGCGCCCTTTGGGCGGGCTGCTGATCGGCGCTTTTGCCGATCGTGCAGGACGCAAGCCGGCCATGCTGTTGACCATTGCGCTCATCACGGTCGGCACGATCGGCATGGCGCTCACCCCCTCGTACGCAAGCATCGGATTGGCGGCACCCATCATCGTCATTGCCTGTCGGCTGGTGCAGGGGCTGGCCCTGGGCGGCGAGGTCGGGCCGTCTACCACGTATCTGATCGAGATCGCACCCCAGGGCCGGCGCGGCCTGTATGGCAGCTGGCAGCTTGCCAGCCAGGGCATAGCGTCGCTGGCGGCTGGCGTCGTCGGCATTGTGCTCACGCTGGCGCTAAGCAAGGAGCAGATGCTGGCGTGGGGTTGGCGTATCCCTTTTTTGCTCGGTCTGGCATTGATCCCCATTGCTTTCTTTCTGCGCCGCCACATGCCTGAGAGCCTCGAGCATCCCACGCATAGCGGACCCATCAAGAGCCCGCTGGCCGATATCCGGCACCATCTGCGACCGATCACGCTGGCGCTCATGGTCATCCTGGGTGTGACGATCTCGACCTATGCGGCGATCTACATGACCACTTATGCCGTGACCACGCTCAAGCTCTCCGCGACGATCGCCATGTCGGCGACCATCGTATTCGGCGTGGCGACCTGGGCGGGTGCGCTGCTGGGGGGCTGGCTGTCAGATCTGTATGGGCGCAAACCCGTGATGCTCTGGGCTCGCGTGGCATTGTTCGTGTTGGTCTATCCGGCTTACATGCTGCTCATCGAGCACACCAGCGTTGCCACTCTGGCACTGGCGACTGCGCTGCTGGCATTGCTCACGGGCATTGGCGGCGCGCCAACGCTGGTGGCCATCCCGGAGCTGTTCCCCGGCCATGTACGCGCGCTCGGGCTGTCGATTGCCTATGCCTTTGGCGTGGCGCTGTTTGGTGGCACCGCGCAACTGGTGATCACCTGGCTCATCAAGGTGACCGACAACCCGGCAGCGCCAGCGCTCTACGTCCTTATCACCAGCTTGATCGCCATCGTAGGCATTCTGCTCATGCGCGAAACCGGCGGTGACAAGGAACTACAGAAATGATCACTAGGCGAATTTTTCCGGACTGTGAGTTCATAGCATGACTGTTCAAGACACCTTGCAGGCGATACGCGCACACGAAGACGAATTCATTGCTTTGCGCCGTGATATCCATCAGCACCCCGAGCTGCCATTCGAAGAGCTGCGCACCAGTGATTTAGTGGCTGCGCGACTGCGGGACTGGGGTTACCACGTTGAGCGCGGCCTGGGCGGAACCGGTGTGGTCGGGCAACTCAAGCGTGGCGACGGCACGCGCACGCTGGGTCTGCGCGCGGACATGGACGCACTGCCGATCCAGGAAACCACGGGGCTGCAGTACGCAAGTCGCAACCAGGGCGTCATGCACGCCTGCGGCCACGACGGACATACGGCCATGCTGTTGGCGGCAGCAAAGGTGCTGGCAGAGCAGGGTGATTTCTCAGGGACACTCAACCTGATCTTCCAGCCGGCGGAGGAATACGGCACCAGCGACTGTGGCGCCGTACGCATGATGAACGACGGCCTGTTCGACAAATACCCATGCGACGCTATCTTCAGCATGCACAACATGCCCGGCTGGCCACAGGGGCACTTGATCTTTCGCGAAGGCCCAATGATGGCCTCCTCTGACAAGGTCTACATTACACTGGTAGGTCATGGTGGTCACGGCGCTGTGCCGCACAAGGCAGCAGATCCGGTAGTGGCAGCAGCCAGCCTGGTGATGGCGTTGCAGACCGTCGTCTCGCGCAACGTCGATCCACTGCAAACAGCGGTGGTGACCGTGGGGGTGCTGCAATCCGGGCGCGCCAATAACGTCATCCCCGACAGCGCATATCTTGAGCTGAGCGTGCGCGCGCTCGATTCTGAGGTGCGCAGCCTGCTGCAGCAGCGCATTACCGAAATCGCCCACGCACAGGCGCAGAGCTTTGGCGTCAAGGCCGAAATCGACTATCGGCGCGGCTACGCGGCACTGGTCAACAGCAAGGACGAAACCGACTTCGCCCGCCAGATTGGCAGCGAATTGGTTGGTGCCGAGCGCGTTGTGCTGCAGGCCCCGCCACTCACCGGCAGCGAAGACTTCGCCTTCATGCTGGAGAAGCGCCCCGGCTGCTACCTGTTGATCGGAAACGGGGATGGCGACAAGCTGGGCGCCTGCATGGTACACAACCCGGGTTACGACTTCAACGACGCCAACCTGGCCATTGGCGCTGCATACTGGGTGCTGCTGGCGCGGCGTTACTTGGCCTGAACGATGGGCCACGCCGCTTTGGAAACGCTCCAGGGCTTTCTGGTAGGGCTCGACGCGCGCATGAAGCGCGCACACAAGCGCGGCCGGGTGGCGCACTACATTCCGCAACTGGCCAGCGTTGATGTGCATCAGTTCGGGATCAGTGTGTGCCTGGCCAGCGGAGAGCGGCTGAGCGCGGGCGACGCTGCGACGCCGTTTTCGATCCAGAGCATCTCAAAGGTCTTCTCACTGGCGATCGCATTGGGCCGTCACGGCGACCGGCTCTGGAAGCGGGTGGGCAAGGAACCATCTAACTACACCTTCAACTCGGTCATCGAGCTTGAGCAGGAAGGCGGCAAACCGCGCAATCCTTTCGTCAATGCGGGCGCACTGGTCACCACCGACGCCATGCTTGATGCGCCTGACGCGGGCGGCGGACTCGATAGACTGATGGATTTCGTTCGCACGGCGGCTGGAGATGACCGGATCTCGATTGATGAACAGGTTGCCGCCTCGGAATACCGGACGGCCTACCGCAACTTCTCTCTGGCGTACTTTCTACGCTCGTGCGGCAATCTGCACATGGAATGCGAACGTCTGCTGCAGATTTACTGTCGCCAATGCGCGATCACGATGAACTGCGAGCAATTGGCCAGCGCCGGCCGGTTCCTGGCCGGCTTCGACTCCGCAGCCCACCTGCTGAACCCAGCTCAGGCACGCAGCATCAACGCCTTGATGTTGCTCGCGGGGCACTATGATGGTTCAGGCGACTTTGCCTATTCGGTCGGCTTCCCCGGCAAGAGTGGCGTCGGAGGCGGCATTCTGGCGGTCGTTCCGGGACATGCATCGATCGCGGTCTGGTCTCCTGGCCTGAATGCGTTTGGCAATTCACTGCTCGGCACGCGCGCGCTGCAGGAGTTATCGGAGTTCACCGGCTGGTCGGTGTTCTGATGTGTAGGCTTTATCGTTTGCCTCGACATGAACAGCCCCGGATTTCGAGGAGGCTGGTTGGTTTAAATTGAGGTCGGTGTGACTGCCTCGCTGGCGAGTTGCCGCCAGACAGTTAAGGAAATCCTGCAAAACCTCCCTCTTTGTTTGGTAGGTGTCAGCAGGCCGTGGCATCGTCTCACCGCATGAAGCAAAGCAGCCTTGATCTGAACCTGAGCACCAAAAAAACCCGCAAGCAGCAATTGCTCGATGAGATGGAATTGGTGGTTCC
>NZ_BAABBP010000055.1:0-5828 GCF_039538025.1 Comamonas faecalis | reverse complement strand
CTTCGCTGCTTGTGGCGCTTCTCTTTTGGGTAGCTGTTGCGGGTGGTTGAAGAGGAGGGCGAATAAAAAGTTCTTCGGTGGTTGCAAGAGGTGTAAAAGCTGATGTACACTACAAGGCTTCGCTGATCGAAGTGACTGGCTGCCAAGGCTGGTTGGTTTGGTTGGAGGGGTTGGTTTTGTGTGGTTGTTGGCTTGATTGCTGCGGCTGCAAGAAATCAAAAAAGTTTGACGGGACTTCAAAAAACCTGCTACAATACGAGGCTTCGCTGATCGCAGTGAAGTTGATCCGGAGAAGAGAATTCCGGAGCAGATCGTTAACAAGATACAGCCGATAAGCGTGGGCGTTTGGTGGAAGTTGGGCTTCTCATGTTTGCAGAAGTTCTTCGGAACACAAAACGCTCATGAAGAGAGAAGAAGTGTACGAACAGTTCACTTCAATTCCTTTAGAGCGAAGGTCGAGAGACCTTAAATCATTCAAGATCGAACTGTAGAGTTTGATCCTGGCTCAGATTGAACGCTGGCGGCATGCCTTACACATGCAAGTCGAACGGCAGCGCGTCCTTCGGGATGGCGGCGAGTGGCGAACGGGTGAGTAATACATCGGAACGTGCCCAGACGTGGGGGATAACTGCTCGAAAGAGCAGCTAATACCGCATGAGATCTGAGGATGAAAGCGGGGGACCTTAGGGCCTCGCGCGTTTGGAGCGGCCGATGGCAGATTAGGTAGTTGGTGGGGTAAGAGCCTACCAAGCCTGCGATCTGTAGCTGGTCTGAGAGGACGATCAGCCACACTGGGACTGAGACACGGCCCAGACTCCTACGGGAGGCAGCAGTGGGGAATTTTGGACAATGGGCGCAAGCCTGATCCAGCAATGCCGCGTGCAGGACGAAGGCCTTCGGGTTGTAAACTGCTTTTGTACGGAACGAAAAGCCTTCTTCTAATACAGGAGGGTGATGACGGTACCGTAAGAATAAGCACCGGCTAACTACGTGCCAGCAGCCGCGGTAATACGTAGGGTGCAAGCGTTAATCGGAATTACTGGGCGTAAAGCGTGCGCAGGCGGTTTTGTAAGACAGAGGTGAAATCCCCGGGCTCAACCTGGGAACTGCCTTTGTGACTGCAAGGCTGGAGTGCGGCAGAGGGGGATGGAATTCCGCGTGTAGCAGTGAAATGCGTAGATATGCGGAGGAACACCGATGGCGAAGGCAATCCCCTGGGCCTGCACTGACGCTCATGCACGAAAGCGTGGGGAGCAAACAGGATTAGATACCCTGGTAGTCCACGCCCTAAACGATGTCAACTGGTTGTTGGGGATTTATTTCCTCAGTAACGAAGCTAACGCGTGAAGTTGACCGCCTGGGGAGTACGGCCGCAAGGTTGAAACTCAAAGGAATTGACGGGGACCCGCACAAGCGGTGGATGATGTGGTTTAATTCGATGCAACGCGAAAAACCTTACCCACCTTTGACATGGCAGGAATCCTTTAGAGATAGAGGAGTGCTCGAAAGAGAACCTGCACACAGGTGCTGCATGGCTGTCGTCAGCTCGTGTCGTGAGATGTTGGGTTAAGTCCCGCAACGAGCGCAACCCTTGCCATTAGTTGCTACGAAAGGGCACTCTAATGGGACTGCCGGTGACAAACCGGAGGAAGGTGGGGATGACGTCAAGTCCTCATGGCCCTTATAGGTGGGGCTACACACGTCATACAATGGCTGGTACAGAGGGTAGCCAACCCGCGAGGGGGAGCCAATCCCATAAAGCCAGTCGTAGTCCGGATCGCAGTCTGCAACTCGACTGCGTGAAGTCGGAATCGCTAGTAATCGCGGATCAGAATGTCGCGGTGAATACGTTCCCGGGTCTTGTACACACCGCCCGTCACACCATGGGAGCGGGTCTCGCCAGAAGTGGGTAGCCTAACCGCAAGGAGGGCGCTTACCACGGCGGGGTTCGTGACTGGGGTGAAGTCGTAACAAGGTAGCCGTATCGGAAGGTGCGGCTGGATCACCTCCTTTCTGGAAAAAGTAGAAAACTCAGCGCCGCTGAACGTCCACACTTATCGGTTGTTGGAAAGCCCACAAGGGCGGAGGGTAATAAGCCCTCTGGCCGAGAGAGAAAACTGGGTCTGTAGCTCAGCTGGTTAGAGCACCGTCTTGATAAGGCGGGGGTCGTTGGTTCGAGCCCAACTAGACCCACCAACTGATGGGACGAGTGAAGATGGATGCCAAGCGAAGACAAGCCCGAGAGGGAGTGTCCGAGAGGGGGATTAGCTCAGCTGGGAGAGCACCTGCTTTGCAAGCAGGGGGTCGTCGGTTCGATCCCGTCATCCTCCACCACAACCCATCAATCAACACCAAAGCGCTTTTGAGAAAAAGAGCGCTTCGATGTTGATCGATAGCGATCGATCAAACGGCTGTTCCTTAAAAATTCATAGAGTCGAATCAGCGCTGCTGATGGAAACACCGCAAGGTGACCGTGCCATCAGCAGCTTGAATTTGATTGCGTCAAAACGAACATGAAATTCGAAAGAAAATCTGTTCAAGTAATGACGAATAGTTCTCCAGGAAGACCAGAAATGGTCGACCGAAGAAAGATTCACATTACGGCATAACGCGCGAGGTGAAAGACCTCGCAAGTCTTTGAGCTGAAACGGTGACCTCTCGACAAGAGAAGTCAAAGTTATAGGGTCAAGTGACTAAGAGCATGTGGTGGATGCCTTGGCGATGATAGGCGACGAAAGACGTGATAGCCTGCGAAAAGCTTCGGGGAGCTGGCAAATAAGCATTGATCCGGAGATATCTGAATGGGGAAACCCACCCGCAAGGGTATCGCACTCTGAATACATAGGGGTGCGAGGCGAACCGAGTGAACTGAAACATCTAAGTAGCTCGAGGAAAAGACATCAACCGAGATTCCGAAAGTAGTGGCGAGCGAAATTGGAAGAGCCTTCTAGTGATAGTCGAACAGTTAGCAAAGCGGCATGGAAAGGCCGGCCATAGTGGGTGATAGCCCCGTATGCGAAAACTGATCGGTGGTACTAGGCTAGAGACAAGTAGGGCGGGGCACGAGAAACCCTGTCTGAACATGGGGGGACCATCCTCCAAGGCTAAATACTCATCATCGACCGATAGTGAACCAGTACCGTGAGGGAAAGGCGAAAAGAACCCCGGGAGGGGAGTGAAATAGATCCTGAAACCGCATGCTTACAAAAAGTAGGAGCCTCGAAAGGGGTGACTGCGTACCTTTTGTATAATGGGTCAGCGACTTACATTCAGTGGCGAGCTTAACCGAGTAGGGGAGGCGTAGAGAAATCGAGTCCGAATAGGGCGTCATAGTCGCTGGGTGTAGACCCGAAACCAAGTGATCTATCCATGGCCAGGATGAAGGTGCGGTAACACGCACTGGAGGTCCGAACCGACTAGTGTTGCAAAATTAGCGGATGAGCTGTGGATAGGGGTGAAAGGCTAAACAAACTTGGAAATAGCTGGTTCTCTCCGAAAACTATTTAGGTAGTGCCTCAAGTATTACCTGCGGGGGTAGAGCACTGTTTAGGCTAGGGGGTCATGGCGACTTACCAACCCTAGGCAAACTCCGAATACTGCAGAGTACAGCTTGGGAGACAGAGCACCGGGTGCTAACGTCCGGACTCAAGAGGGAAACAACCCAGACCGCCAGCTAAGGTCCCTAAAATTGGCTAAGTGGGAAACGAAGTGGGAAGGCTAAAACAGTCAGGATGTTGGCTTAGAAGCAGCCATCATTTAAAGAAAGCGTAATAGCTCACTGATCGAGTCGTCCTGCGCGGAAGATGTAACGGGGCTCAAGCCAGTTACCGAAGCTGCGGATGCACAGTTTACTGTGCGTGGTAGGAGAGCGTTGTGTAAGCCTGAGAAGGTGTCTGGAGACGGATGCTGGAGGTATCACAAGTGCGAATGCTGACATGAGTAGCGTTAAAGGGGGTGAAAAGCCCCCTCGCCGTAAGCGCAAGGTTTCCTACGCAACGTTCATCGGCGTAGGGTAAGTCGGCCCCTAAGGCGAGGCAGAGATGCGTAGCTGATGGGAAACGGGTCAATATTCCCGTACCGATCAATAGTGCGATGTGGGGACGGAGAAGGTTAGCTCAGCCAACTGTTGGAATAGTTGGTTCAAGCCTGTAGTCGTGTCCGGTAGGCAAATCCGCCGGATTGAGATGAGGGGTGATAACGAGTCTGCTTGCAGACGAAGTGAGTGATACCCTGCTTCCAGGAAAAGCCACTAAGCTTCAGCTATTGACGACCGTACCGCAAACCGACACTGGTGCGCGAGATGAGTATTCTAAGGCGCTTGAGAGAACTGCGGAGAAGGAACTCGGCAAATTGATACCGTAACTTCGGGAGAAGGTATGCCGCAAGTAGGTGAACTTGTACAAAGGGAGCCAAAAGCGGTTGCAATAAATCGGTGGCTGCGACTGTTTAATAAAAACACAGCACTCTGCAAAGACGAAAGTCGACGTATAGGGTGTGACGCCTGCCCGGTGCTGGAAGATTAAATGATGGGGTGCAAGCTCTTGATTGAAGTCCCAGTAAACGGCGGCCGTAACTATAACGGTCCTAAGGTAGCGAAATTCCTTGTCGGGTAAGTTCCGACCTGCACGAATGGCGTAACGATGGCCACACTGTCTCCTCCGCAGACTCAGCGAAGTTGAAATGTTTGTGATGATGCAATCTCCCCGCGGAAAGACGGAAAGACCCCATGAACCTTTACTGTAGCTTTGTATGGGACTTTGAATATATCTGTGTAGGATAGGTGGGAGGCTTTGAAGGGCAGATGCTAGTTTGCCTGGAGCCGACGTTGAAATACCACCCTGGTGTGTTTGAGGTTCTAACCACGACCCATGATCTGGGTTTGGGACAGTGCATGGTAGGCAGTTTGACTGGGGCGGTCTCCTCCTAAAGCGTAACGGAGGAGTTCGAAGGTACGCTAGTTACGGTCGGACATCGTGACGATAGTGCAATGGCATAAGCGTGCTTAACTGCGAGACTGACAAGTCGAGCAGATGCGAAAGCAGGACATAGTGATCCGGTGGTTCTGTATGGAAGGGCCATCGCTCAACGGATAAAAGGTACTCTGGGGATAACAGGCTGATACCGCCCAAGAGTTCATATCGACGGCGGTGTTTGGCACCTCGATGTCGGCTCATCTCATCCTGGGGCTGTAGTCGGTCCCAAGGGTATGGCTGTTCGCCATTTAAAGAGGTACGTGAGCTGGGTTTAAAACGTCGTGAGACAGTTTTGTCCCTATCTTCCGTGGGCGCTGCAGATTTGAGGAAGCCTGCTCCTAGTACGAGAGGACCGGAGTGGACACACCTCTGGTGTACCTGTTGTCACGCCAGTGGCATCGCAGGGTAGCTAAGTGTGGAAGAGATAACCGCTGAAAGCATCTAAGCGGGAAACTCGTTTCAAGATGAGATCTGCCGGGGCCTTGAGCCCCCTGAAGGGTCGTTGTAGACCACGACGTTGATAGGCTGGGTGTGCAAGTGCAGCAATGCATGGAGCTAACCAGTACTAATTGCCCGTGCGGCTTGACCCTATAACTTTGACTGCCACAAGCAGCAAAGACTGTTATGCCTTGACGCCATCAAATTCAAACCCATCGACTCTATGAATTCGCCGCGCTGCAGCCCACACACAAGCTCCAGCGCAGCACACCGTTCAAGCCTGATGACCATAGCAAGTTGGAACCACCCCTTCCCATCCCGAACAGGACCGTGAAACAACTTCGCGCCGATGATAGTGCGGATCCCCGTGTGAAAGTAGGTCATCGTCAGGCTCTTATTAGACCAACCCCCAGTACG
>NZ_BAABBP010000054.1:0-10333 GCF_039538025.1 Comamonas faecalis | reverse complement strand
GGGGATGAGTGCGCCCGAAAGCAGGGCGCGGGCCGCCAAAAGGGGCAAAACGCCCCGATCGGCGGGCAAAAAAATAGTTGCCCCTGCCGAAGTCAACTCAAATTGCATCATCTGAAAAATAACCCAGGCGTAGCACGCCTGGAGGTGAGTTATTCAGAGCATCCTTGACGCGCTGATAGACCAGATGGAGAAGCTCAAGGCCAGCATCCGAGCCAAGGTGGAGCATCCGTTTCGGGTAATCAAGCGCCAGTTTGGCTACACCAAGGTGCGCTATCGGGGGCTCAAGAAGAACACGCTGCAGCTCAAGACGCTGTTTGCGCTGTCAAACCTGTGGATGGTGCGCCAGCAGTTGCTGGCTGCCAAGGCATGAGTGCGCCTGCAAACAGGCAAGGGGCCGCAAAAGCGGTGCAAATGGCCCGAAAAGGCACCAAGAATGGTGCAAGGACGCGGGCAAAACGGTGCGATTGCGTCATCTGAAAAACATCAGCCATGTAGCACTTGCGCAGCCGAGTTGTTCAGAATGTCCTTAACAGGCCCCAGTCGCGCACCAGGTCGGCGTAGTAGTCGATCAGCCCTTCGCTGTCGAGCGTGCGCCCCTCGGTTCTGAGCTGGTAGCCGGCGTCGCCGTGAAACCCGTTGGCCGCCGCGTCCAGCGCCAGCGCCACGTCCGTGCCCGGCCGCAGCCCGGCTTGCTCGATGGCGTTCACCAGCCAGTCCAGCGGCTCGCGGTTGGAGCGAACGGGCGGGGCGAAGCCGCCTTCGTCGCCGATGCCGGTGCGCAGCCCCCGGGCCTTGAGCAGCGCCTTGAGCGCGCGGTAGATGTCGGTCGCCCAGCGCAGTGCTTCGGAAAAACTGCCGGCGCCCAGCGGCTGGATCATGTATTCCTGAAAATCCGCGCCTTCCCAGCCCGCGTGGGCGCCGCCGTTGAGGATGTTCAGCGAGGGGATGGGCAGGCGCTCGCCGCCGCCCAGGCAGCGGTGCAGCGGCAGGCCCTGGGCCGCGGCCGCGGCGCGCGCCACGGCCATCGAGACGCCGACGACGGCGTTGGCACCCAGGCGTGATTTGTCCGGGGTACCGTCCAGCCGGGTCAAGGCTTCGTCAACGGCGCGCTGGTCGGTCGCATCCATGCCGACCAGGGTGTCGCGGATGCTGGTTTGCACCGCGGCGATGGCCTTGAGAACGCCGCGCCCGGCAAAACGTCCGGGATCGCCGTCGCGCAGTTCGACGGCCTCGCGCGATCCGGTCGAGGCACCGGCCAGCACGCCCGCCGTCGCTTCCTGTCCCTGGCTGGTGATGCAGGTGACTTCCAGCGTCGGCTGGCCGCGTGAATCCAGGATTTCGCGGGCCTTGAGGATCTTGATCGTGCAAACCACATGTTTTCTCCAGCGGTCGGAAATTGGAATGCAGTGTGCGTTGCTTCAAACAAGGCGCAGCCAGACGCCGAGCAGGGCGACCAGCACGCCGCCGACATGCATGACAGCAGCCCTGCGCCACGTGCACACCGGCAGTGCCCGCGCTCCGTGGCGCAACCCCTGATGGACGACACCTCCGGCAGCATTGCGGTGCGGGTGCAGGGCGCGGTTGCCCTATTGGCCTGGGGGGCGCGTTGTCCGTCGCCAGGCAAGGCGTTGAGCACGGTGAGCTCCCAGCGGCCGCTGCGCCATTGCAGGCAATTCCAGCAGCCGTTGTCCTGGGCGATGTCGCCGGGACTGCGGTTGGCGGCGGCGCCGAGCACCTCCAGCAGCGCGCGGTTCGTGGCGTCGTGGCCCACCAGGGCAATTGCCGGCCCGGCGGAAGTCTCCAATAGCCCATCGAAGGCCTGGTGCACACGTTCGCATAGCGCATGCCAGGGTTCCACGCCCGGCGCGGCGTCGATGCTGCCAAAGCGCTGCTGCACTTCGCCGCGGTCGCTGCCGGTCCAGGGGCCGTAGTCCCGGTCGTTCAGCGCATCCATCACCTCCACCGACAGCCCGACGGCACGCGCCAGCGGCTCTGCGGTCTCGACCGCGCGCTGCAACGGGCTGGCCTGCACGCGCGACAGCGCAACCCCTGCGAACAACCGTCCCAGCGCGTCGGCCTGGGCGCGGCCCTGCTCGTCCAGTTGCGGGTCGGCCCGGCCGCGCAGGCGGCCCGCGACGTTGTAGGCGGTTTGCCCATGGCGCAGGAGAAACACCGTAAGGACACGTTGCGCGGCATCAGAGGCGGCCATGGTTCTCTCCTTCAGAGGCCATGTCCTGCCCGACGCCGAACTGGAAGAACTCGATCTCGCGGCGGATGCAGAACACGCACAGGCCCTCGGCCTGGACGGCCTGCATCAGCGCATCGCTCTTGCCATTGGCCAGGATGAAGCTGACCTCCTCGGGCTCATCGGCCAGCTCGAAGAAATGCGCCGAATGCGAGCGCCCCCCGCACCAACGCTCTCGGTGTCGATGCGGCGCGTGTGCCGCGTCACGCCCTGCGCCTTGGCCAGGCGCACCACGGCATCCAGCACCGACTCGCCGCGCCAGCGGCGCGAACGCGGTGCCATGAACGTCAATTCATAGCCTTTCATTGCCCACCTCCAAAAAATTGCCGCAAACCCAAAAACGCGACGGCGCCCAGCCAGGTCATGACCAGACAGCCGCCCACGTGCATGAAGATGCCCGTCAGCGCCCAGACCAGGCGCCCGCCCTGCAAGGCATCGAAGATTTCGGCGGTAAAGGTCGAGAACGTCGTCAGCGCGCCCAGCATGCCGGTAATGACGAACAGACGCCAGAAATGCGACGGCACGGCGATAAAGGTCGGCACCATCAGGCCGATGACGAAGGCGCCGATCAAATTGGCCGCCAAGGTACCCAGCGGCAGATTGGGAAAGACACCATTGAGCAGCAAGCCCAGGGCCCAACGCAGATTGGCCCCGACGACGGCGCCCAGGGAGATGGCAAGAACGGACAACCCCAGCTGCATGGAATTACCTCTTTACAGCAAGAGTCCGTGCGCCGCTGCGGCCACGGCGCCAGCATCGCCACGGAGACGGTCGCAGGTCGGATGGCGCTTGCACTCAAACGCCCTGAACCGAACGGACTGCGGGCCAGGGCACTGTGCAAAAACAAGATGAAAGATGGCGTAAGGCATGACTCTGACTCCGTAGACGGATGAATCAGGAGTCATTGGCTTCGCGGCTGCGAAGCGGTTTCAGGCGAACCCCACCACCTTGGGCGGTATTTTGACACCATTTCACATGCGGGCGCAGCAACTGCGGCGCCGCCGGATTGCGCCGCGCACCCACCGCCCCAGCGCCGACATCTGCGTCGGCGCTGGTCGTGCATCAGGGCGTGCCGGCGTGCCTCACGGCCACGCGCGTGGCCAGCATGCGCGCCTGGCGCGCGGCCTTGCGCTGGCCCTCGTCCCAGTCAGGCGCGGCGCACATAAACAGTGTCTTGCCATCGTCGCCGCCCAGCGCGACGGCAAAAATGCCTTCGGGCGCGGTGTGCACTTCCTGCAGAATGCGCCCGCCCTCGGCCATGCGCACCGCGCGCTGGTGGATGGTGTCGGCAAACCAGACCGCACCCTCGGCATCCAGCGCCAGGCCGTCGGGCACGATTTGCGCGGCCGCAATGCGCTTGCCAACGTCGCCCTCGCTGCCCAGGCTGCCGAAATTGGCAAAGTCGCGCCGCGGGCCCAGCGATCCGTCCGGCAGGATGTCGAACTGCGAGATGCGGTTGCCAAACAGCTCGTTGACGATCAGCGTCGCGCCGTCGGGCGTGATCACCATGCCATTGGGAAATTCCAGCCCCAGCGCCACCTGTTGCGCGCTGCCGTCGGGGCGCACCAGCACCAGGCCGGTGGTCTGAAACGGTGCGCCGCCCATCAGATCGAAGCCGAAGTCGCCAACGTAGGCGTTGCCGTTGGGCGCGACGACCATGTCGTTGGCGTGGCCGGCGCACAAGTCCCAGATGTCGGCATGCACCACCAGGCTGCCGTCCTCTTCCTGGCGCAGCACCTTGCGATCCTTCATCGACACCACCAGCATGCGCCCGTCGGGCAGCCAGCCCAGGCCCGAAGGCTGGTTCTCCACATGCACCATCTTGCGCGGCTCGCCATCGCTGCCCACGCAGTACACGCCGTGGGTGTAGAAATCCACGAACCACAGCGCGCCGTCGTGCCAGCGCGGCCCTTCCAGATAAGTCAGGCCCTGTGCAACCACCTTGATGCCGGTCTGTGCCATCGTCTTGTCTCCTTGTGTCTTGTTTCAAATGCGCCCACGGGCAATGGTCACGATAGCGCCCTCATCACACATGGCGTTTCGCCAGCGGGACAGGCGCCGGCACCGGCTCGGCGTCGGCGCGTGCGTGCAGCGCCTCGATCACGTGGCACTGGCCGCCGGTGCCGTCGCAGCGCCCGCGCAGTTGCAGCAGCTCGGCCTCCAGCACCTGCAGCTCGTGCAAGCGGGTGCGCACATGCTCCAGGTGTGCGTCCAGCGTGGCGCAGGCGGCGTGGTCGGTGCCCTCAGCGTCGCTGCCGCGCGCGTCCAGCGCCAGCAGCGCGCGCACCTCGTCCAGCGACATGTCCATTGCCCGGCACAGCCGCACGAAGCGCAGGCGATGCACGTCGGCGTCGCTGTACAGGCGGTAGCGGTTGTCCTCGCGGGCGCGGGCGGTCAGCAGACCTTCCTTCTCGTAATAGCGGATGTTGGCCGACGCCACGCCCGACAGCCGGGCGGCATCTCCAATGCGGTGGCGGGGGCTTTGCGCGGGCATGCTTGACCTTGGAGTGACTTGAAGGTTTCCAATCATCGCATGTCTCATAGTTCTACCCGTCCCGCACCTTCGCCCGGCCACAGCCATGGTCGCCAGCACGCGCATCCGCGCGACCACGGTCACCACCACGACCACGGCCATGCCGGCGCAGCCAGTTGCAGCGCGCCCGCCCAAGACATCAATGCCGGTACCAGTGCCTGCGGCAGCAGCGGCTGCGGCGCCGGTGATGGCCACGGCGTGCTGCCGCCCTGGCCGCGCATCGCCGCGGCACTGACGCTGGCCTGCGCGGCCGAGGCCGCGCACTGGCTGCAGTGGAACCTGCCGGGCATGGCGCTGGCGCTGGTGGCCATTGCGCTGTCGGGCCTGGGCGTGTACCGCGCGGGCTTGAAAGATCTGGCGCGGCTGCACCTGGGCATCAACGCGCTGATGGCCGTGGCAGTCACCGGCGCGGTGCTGATCGGCCAGTGGCCCGAGGCGGCGATGGTGATGGCGCTGTACGTGGCGGCCGAGCGCATCGAGCACGGTGCGATGGACAAGGCGCGCCACGCCATCCGCAATCTGCTGGATCTGGCGCCCGAGACCGCCGACGTGCTGCAGCCGGACGGCAGCACGCTGCGCACGCCCGCCAGCGGAGTGGCGCCGGGCGCGCTGGTGCGCATTGCCCCGGGCGCGCGCGTGCCGCTGGACGGCGCCGTCACGCAAGGCGAGAGCAGCGTCAACCAGGCGCCGATCACCGGCGAGAGCCAGCTGGCCGACAAGGCGCCGGGCGATGCGCTGTACGCCGGCAGCGTCAACCAGAACGGCGAGCTGGTGATGCGCGTGACCGCGCCGGCGGGCGACACGCTGCTGGCGCGCATCGTGCACGCCGTGGAGCAGGCGCAGGCCAGCCGGGCGCCCACGCAGCGCTTCGTCGACCGCTTCGCCGCGGTCTACACGCCCATCGTCTTCGTGCTGGCGCTGGCACTGGCACTGCTGGCGCCGCTGCTGATGGGCTGGAGCTGGCAGCAATCCGCCTACCAGGCGCTGGCGCTGCTGGTCATTGCCTGCCCCTGCGCGCTGGTCATCTCCACGCCGGTCACCATGGTCAGCGCGCTGACCGCGGCCGCGCGCCGCGGCATTCTGATCAAGGGCGGCAGCGCGCTGGAGTCCGCGCGCGCGCTGCGCGCCATTGCGCTGGACAAGACCGGCACGCTGACCACCGGCCGCCCCACGCTGGTGCACTGGCAGGCCTGGGGCGGCGCCGACGCGCAGGTTGCCGCGGCCACCGCCTGGCAGCTGGCCAGCCGCAGCGACCACCCTGTCTCGCGCGCGATTGCCGCCGGCCTGCCCCCACAGGCCTTTGACGCCAGCGGCGACGCGCTGCAGGAGCTGCAGGCCCTGCCGGGGCGCGGCGTGCAGGCGCGCATCGACGGCCTGACCTGGCGGCTGGGCAATCTGCGCCTGGTGCGCGAGCTGGGCCTGGCCGACGACGCGCTCCAGCAGGCGCTGGAGCAGCACGAACAGCTGGGCCGCAGCGTCACCGTGCTGGCCGACGACGCCGGCGTGCGCGCGCTGTTCGCCGTCGCCGACCCGCTGCGCGCCGACGCGCCGCAGGCCATCGCACAGCTGCGCGCGCTGGGCGTGCACCCGGTGGTGTTCAGCGGCGACAACCCGGCCACCGTGGCCGCCGTGGCGCGCGAGGCCGGCATTGCCACGCCCGAGGACGCGCGCGGCGGCCTGCTGCCGGGCGACAAGCTCACCGCGCTGGCCGCGCTGCAGCAACGCTTTGGCCCCGTGGCGATGACCGGCGACGGCATCAACGACGCGCCGGCGCTGGCGCGCGCCGACATCGGCTTTGCGATGGGCGGCGCGCACAGCACCGGCATGGCCATGGAGACCGCCGACGTGGTGCTGATGAACGACGACCTGCGCCGCATTCCCGACACCATCGCACTGTCGCAGCGCGCCCACCGCGTGCTGTGGCAGAACATCGGCCTGGCCCTGGGCGTCAAGGCCGCGTTCTGCCTGTTGGCCGTGCTGGGCCTGGCGACGATGTGGATGGCCGTGCTGGCCGACATGGGCGTGAGCCTGCTGGTCGTCGCCAACGGCCTGCGCCTGCGCCGCTGGATCGCCGCGCCGCACGAGCGGCCGGACAGCATGCGGGGCCGGCCCGCCATGGGACAATGACGGCCATGAGCCACGCCCACTCCCGCACGCGCCAGCGCGCCGCTTTCGAGCACCTGCTGGCGCGTTTTGACGCCAGCACCGCCGAGAGCACGCCCCAGCGCTGGCGCTACCTGGAGGCAGCGCATGTGCTGGCGCAAAACCGCTACAGTTTCTTGCTGCACTGGCGCGCGCACTGGAAGATGCTGCAGTTCGCCCGCACGCTCAAGGACGACTACGAGGTGCGCGGCCAGCTCGGCCACCTGTTGATGACGCCGATCAGCCACCTGGTGCGCTTTGTGCCGCCGGGCAACACCGGCCGCGCCGTGATGCCGGCCATGCAGCCCATGGTGCCCAGCCCCCAGGTGCGCGAATGCATTGCCGAGGCCATGGCCGCAACCGATCCGGCCGCACCCGCCACGAGCGCCCACCCGGGCCAAACCTGACAGGCTGGCGCCCCGATGAACACCCCCGTCCCCCCGCCCGCCGAGGCTCCGCCGCACACGGCCGTCGAAGACGCCACCGCCATCCTCACCGGCGTCACGCTGGTGTCGCTGGGCATCGGCTTTCTGGCAAACGCCAAGCTGCTGACCGGCGGCATGGCGGGCCTGGCCTTCGTGCTGCACTACGCCACCGGCATAGGCTACGGCTGGCTGTTCTTCACGATCAACCTGCCGTTCTACTGGCTGGCGGTGCGCCGCATGGGCTGGGCCTTCACGCTCAAGACCTTTGCCGCGGTCACGCTGCTGTCGGTGCTGACCGGCATGCAGGAGCGCTGGCTGCACCTGAGCGACCTGCCTCCGCTGTACGCCGCCGTCATCGGCGGCATGGTCATGGGCCTGGGTTTCCTGGTGTTGTTCCGCCACCGCTGCAGCCTGGGCGGCGTCGGCATCCTGGCGCTGTACCTGCAGAACCGCTATGGCTGGAGCGCCGGCAAGGTGCAGATGGCCGTCGACAGCTGCATCGTGCTGGCCGCGCTCATCACCGTCGAACCAGCACGCGTGGCCTGGTCGGTCGCCGGCGCGGTCGTGCTCAACCTGGTACTGGCCATGAACCACCGGCCCGGCCGCTACATGGCCGCGTGACCGCTGGCCGCCCCGCCGCGGAAACTTTGCGCCGCCCCACGCCTCCAACCCCGCCATGCGCCCATTGATCGCCCTGCTGTGCACCCTGTCCCTGCTGCTTGCGGGTGCCAGCGGCTGGGCGACGGCGGCATCCACGCACCCAGTGGCCACCGATGCAGCGCAGGCCCTGGCCGCCGCCCACGATTGCTGCGCCGACGCCTACGCTGCCGACCATGCCAGCCCGACGCCTGCAAATGACTGCGGCGCTGGCTGCGGCCCGGCAGGTGCGACAACCGGCTGCTGCACCTGCCTGCTGCTGCCGGCCGCCCTGCCCGCCCGGTTTCTTCCCGCTGCATCGCAGCCCGCGCGCCACTCCCCGGGCAGCGCCGCGCAAAACTTTGCCAACGCCGTGCTGGCGCCGCAGTTCAAGCCCCCGATCGCCTGATTCCATTTTTCAATCAATCGGGTACGCGAAGGCGCAGCGCAGACAGTGCTGTAGCACGGCAAGCGAAGCCGACAAAGTAACCGTTTGATTTAAAAATGGAATGACACAGCCCGCCGCAGATGTGCGCAAGCCACTGCGGCCCATCGCCCGCGGCCGCGCTGCCTTGCAGCCACGGTCGCAAGACACGCCCCCTCTTCTTGCTGATTTCTGGATCGCTTCACCATGTCCGTTACCCACACACTCTCTCGCCGCCAATGCCTGTCGCGCCTGGCCGGCGCAGCCATCGCCACAGCCGCGACCGCAGCCACGCTGCCCGCCTGGGCCGCCGCGCCTGACGCGCCACGCCCCCAGGTCGAAGTCTGGAAAGACCCCAGCTGCGGCTGCTGCCAAGACTGGATCGAGCACATGCAGGCCAACGGCTTCGACGTGATCACGCACAACAGCGGCAACGCCGCGGTGCGCACCCAGCTGGGCCTGCCGGCCGAACTGGGCTCGTGCCACACCGCGCTGGTCGGCGGCTACCTGCTCGAAGGCCATGTGCCCGCCGCCGACGTGCACAAGCTGCTCAAGGAAAAGCCCAAGGCCATGGGCCTGACGGTGCCGGGCATGCCGATCGGCTCGCCCGGCATGGACGGCCCGGTCTACGAGGGCCGCAAGGACGCCTACGACGTGCTGCTGGTCACGAAGAACATGATCCGCAGCGGCGTGAGCACGCGCGTCTTTACCAGCTATCGATAGGCTGCCCGCCCATAATCGGGCGATGCAACAGTCTCTGCCAACACGCGCCCCGGGCGCCATTACCGACGTGGCCGGCATCGAGGTCGGCCATTACAGCGACACCCGCCGTCCCACGGGCTGCACCGTCGTCATCGCCCGCGGCGGCGCGGTCGCCGGCGTCGACGTGCGCGGCGCCGCGCCCGGCACGCGCGAGACCGACCTGCTGGAGCCCGGCAACCTGGTACAGCAGGTGCATGCGGTCATGCTGTCGGGCGGCAGCGCCTGGGGGCTGGACGCGGCCAGCGGCGCGATGCGCTGGCTGGACGAGCAGGGCATCGGCCTGGACATGGGCACCGCGCGCGTGCCCATCGTCCCGGCGGCCGTGCTGTTCGACCTGCACGTGGGCGACGCGCGCATCCGCCCGAGCCTGGAGGCCGGCTACGCCGCCTGCGCCGCCGCCAGCCGCCGCCCGCCGGCCGAGGGCAACATCGGCGCGGGCAGCGGCGCCGTCGTTGGCAAGGCGTTCGGCATGGGCTTTGCAATGAAGGGCGGCATCGGCAGCGCATCGGTGAGCGTAGACGGCGTCACCGTCGGCGCCATCATTGCCTGCAACGCGGTGGGCGACGTCGTCGACCCGGCCACCGGCGCGCCACTGGCCGGCGCGCTGAGCGCCGACCGCAAAAGCCTGCGCAACACCCAGCAGGCGCTGCTGCGCGGCGACGCACCCCACCCTCTGCTGGCAGGCAGCAACACCACGATTGGCGTGATCGCCACCGACGCCGCGCTGACCAAAGTGCAGGCCCAGCGCCTGGCCACCGTCGGCCACGACGGGCTGGCGCGCGCCATCCGCCCGGTGCACACGATGAGCGACGGCGACACGCTGTTTGCCCTGGCCACGGCGCGCGCCGCGCGCCACCCCGGCATGCTGGTGCTGGCCGCCATGGCCGCCGAGGCGGTGCAGCAGGCCACGGTGCACGCAGTGCTGGCCGCGCGCGGCATCGCGCTGGACGGCGGCGTGCAATTGCCCGCGTGCAGCGACGGTATTTGACCCAGGTAGCAACTAGGACCTGTTAAGGAAATCCTGCAAAACCTCCCCCTCTGTTTGGTAGGTGTCAGCAGGCCGTGGCATCGTCTCACCGCATGAAGCAAAGCAGCCTTGATCTGAACCTGAGCACCAAAAAAACCCGCAAGCAGCAATTGCTCGATGAGATGGAATTGGTGGTTCC
>NZ_BAABBP010000053.1:0-10430 GCF_039538025.1 Comamonas faecalis | reverse complement strand
TCAAACCTGAAAGGATCGCAAATGCGCCATTGCAAATTCAAATCGTGGACACCCATGAATCTGTCGAAACCCGCGTCAGCACTGGCTTTGCGGCTTGTCCATATCAAATAAACCGGACACTACTGATCAAGGGACTTTCTTTATTGCTCCTTCCCCTCTGGGGGAAGGCGGGGATGGGGGCCGGGAGCGCCGGCATCTTGCCGGCATTCGAATGCAAGCGCCGCTGGCCCCCGCCCCAACCCTCCCCCAGAGGGGGCGGGAGTGAATGCACAAGGGCTCAAGCCTGATTGGACGCCAAAAAATCCTGCGCGAAGCGCTGCAGCACACCGCCAGCCTGGTACACGCTGACTTCGTCGGCGGTATCCAGGCGGCAGGTGACCGGCACATGCTCCACCTGGCCGCTCTTGCGGTGGACGACCAGCGTGAGCTGCGCCCCCGGCTGCGGCGCGCCCTGCACGTCGTAGGTCTCGGTGCCGTCCAGCCCCAGCGTCAGGCGCGTGGCGCCCGGCTTGAACTCCAGCGGCAGCACGCCCATGCCGATCAGATTGGTGCGGTGGATGCGCTCGAAGCCCTCGGCCACCACCACCTCCACACCGGCCAGGCGCACGCCCTTGGCGGCCCAGTCGCGGCTCGACCCCTGGCCGTAGTCGGCGCCGGCGATGACGATCAACGGCTGGCCGCGCTGCATATAGGTCTCGATCGCCTCCCACATGCGCATGACGGTGCCGTCCGGCTCCACGCGCGCGAGCGACCCCTGCCGGATCGCGCCATCGACCACGGCCATCTCGTTGACCAGCTTGGGATTGGCAAAGGTGGCGCGCTGCGCGGTCAGGTGGTCGCCCCGGTGCGTGGCGTAGGAGTTGAAGTCCTCGGGCGGCAGGCCCATCCTGGCCAGGTACTCGCCGGCGGCGCTGGCGGGCAAGATGGCGTTGCTGGGCGAGAGGTGGTCGGTGGTGATGTTGTCGCCCAGGACGGCCAGCGGCCGCAGGCCGGCCAGCGTGCGCACGCCGGCCAGCGCCCCCTCCCAGTACGGCGGGCAGCGGATGTAGGTGCTTTGCGCGCGCCAGTCGTACAGCGGTTTGGCACGCGCCGCGCCGGCGCGCTGCGCGAACAGCGGCGCGTAGATGCGGCGGAACTGCTCGGGCTTGACGCTGGCCCGCACCACGGCGTCGATCTCCTCGTCGCTGGGCCAGATGTCCTTCAGGTACACGGGCCGGCCCTGCGCGTCGGTGCCCAGTGCGTCCTTTTCGATGTCGAAGCGCACCGTGCCGGCGATGGCGTAGGCGATGACCAGCGGCGGGCTGGCCAGGAAGGCCTGCCTGGCATGGGGGTGGATGCGCCCGTCGAAGTTGCGGTTGCCCGACAGCACGGCCGTCACGTACAGGTCGCGCTCCAGCACCTCTTGCTCGATGGCCGGGTCGAGCGCGCCGCTCATGCCGTTGCAGGTGGTGCAGGCAAAGCCGACGATGCCAAAGCCCAGTTGCTCCAGTTCGCCCAGCAGGCCGGCCTCTTTCAGATACAGCTCCACCGCCCGCGAGCCGGGCGCGAGCGACGTCTTGACCCACGGCTTGCGCGCCAGCCCGCGCGCATTGGCGTTGCGCGCCAGCAGCGCGGCGGCAATCACGTTGCGCGGGTTGCTGGTGTTGGTGCAGCTGGTGATCGCCGCGATGATGACCGCGCCGTCGGGGATCAAACCCCTGGCCTCGTCGGCGTGCGCGGCGTCCAGCTTGGCCTCGTCGGCAATGCCGCGCTCGGCCAGCGCCGCGACCGGCAGGCGGCGGTGCGGGTTGCTGGGGCCGGCCAGCGCGCGCGTGACGCTGGCCAGGTCGAAATGCAGCGTGCGCTCGTAGCGCGCGCCGGCCAGGTCGCTGGCCCAAAAGCCGCAGGTTTTGGCGTAGGCCTCCACCAGCCGGATCTGCTCTTCCTCGCGCCCGGTCAGGCGCAGGTAGTCCAGCGTGTTGCCGTCGATGAAGAACAGCGCCGCCGTGGCGCCGTATTCGGGCGCCATGTTGGAGATGGTGGCGCGGTCGCCAACGGTCAGCGCAGCCGCCCCCGGGCCGCGAAACTCCAGGTAGGCGCCCACCACCTTCTGCTGGCGCAGGAACTCGGTCAGCGCCAGCACCACGTCGGTGGCGGTGATGCCGGGGCCGGGCCGGCCGGCCAGCTCCACGGCCACGATGTCGGGCAGGCGCATCCAGCTGGGGCGTCCGAGCATCACGGCCTCGGCCTCCAGCCCGCCCACGCCGACCGCGATCACGCCCAGCGCATCGACGTGCGGCGTGTGGCTGTCGGTGCCGACGCAGGTATCGGGGAAGGCCGCGCCGTCCTGGACGTAGACCACGGGCGACATCTTCTCCAGGTTGATCTGGTGCATGATCCCGGTGCCCGCCGGGATCACCTGCACGTTGTCGAACGCGCGCTTGCACCAGTCGATGAAGTCGAAGCGGTCGGCGTTGCGGCGGTCCTCGATGGCGCGGTTCTTGGCGAACGCGTCCTTGTCGAAGCCGGGCGCCTCCACCGCCAGCGAGTGGTCGACGATGAGCTGCACCGGCACCACCGGGTTGACCTGCGCCGGGTCGCCACCGGCGGCGGCAATGGCCTCGCGCAGGCCCGCCAGGTCGACCAGCGCCGTCTGGCCCAGAATGTCGTGGCAGACCACGCGCACCGGGTACCACGGAAAGTCCAGGTCACGCCGGCGCTCGGTGAGCTGGCGCAGGTAGTCGTCCAGATGCGCCGGGTCGGCGCGGCGCACCAGGTTTTCGGCGTGCACGCGCGCCGTGTAGGGCAGCGCGGCCCAGGCGCCGGGCTGCAGCTGCTCGACGGCCTCGCGGGCGTCGAAGTAGTCCACGGCCGTGCCGGGAAGGGGTTTTCTATGGGCGGTGTTCATGGTGGGCATCAAGTCAGCTCAAAGCGGCACTTGCGGCTTGCCCCCTCCGTGGGGGCTGGCGCTTGCCGTGTGTGGCAGGGAGGCGTATTGGCGCTGCAGGCCCCCATCCCAGCCTTCCCCCAGCGGGGGAAGGAGCAAAGACAGGCAAGGCAGCTACGGTTTTTGATGATTGGTGCGATTCAACGCGCCTCGATCGGCACGAATTCCCGACCCTCCGGCCCGGTGTAGTTCGCGCTGGGCCGGATGATCTTGTTATCCACCCGCTGCTCGATCACGTGCGCCGCCCAGCCGCTGGTGCGCGCGATGACGAACAGCGGGGTGAACATCGCGGTGGGCACCTGCATCATGTGGTAGCTGACGGCGCTGAACCAGTCGAGGTTGGGGAACATCTGCTTGGCTTCCCACATGACGTTTTCCAGCCGCTCGGCAATGTCGAACATCTTGGTCGAACCAGCCTCCTGCGACAAGCGTCTGGCCACGCCCTTGATGACCACGTTGCGCGGATCACTGATGGTATAGACCGGGTGGCCGAAGCCGATCACCACCTCCTTGGCCTGCACGCGGCGGCGGATGTCGGCCTCGGCCTCGTCGGGGTCGTCGTAGCGCTTCTGGACTTCAAACGCCACCTCGTTCGCGCCACCATGCTTGGGGCCGCGCAGCGCGCCGATGGCGCCCGAGATGCTGGAATACATGTCGCTGCCCGTGCCGGCGATCACGCGCGCGGTGAAGGTGGATGCGTTGAACTCGTGCTCGGCGTACAGGTTGAGCGAGGTGTGCATGGCGCGCACCCAGCTCTCGGGCGGCTTGACGCCGTGCAGCAGGTGCAGGAAGTGGCCGCCGATGGAGTCGTCATCGGTCTCCACCTCGATGCGCCGGCCCGAGTTGCTGAAGTGGTACCAGTACAGCAGCATCGATCCCAGGCTGGCCATCAGCCGGTCGGCAATGTCGCGGCTGCCTGCCAGGTTGTGGTCGTCCTTTTCGGGCAGCGCGCAGCCCAGGGCCGATACGCCCGTGCGCATCACGTCCATCGGGTGGCTGGCGGCGGGCAGTTGCTCCAGGGCCGCGCGGGCGATGCCGGGCAGGCCGCGCAGCGCGCGCAGCCTGGCCTTGTAGCTCTTGAGCTCGGCGCGCGTGGGCAGCTTGCCGTGCACCAGCAGGTGGGCGACTTCCTCGAACTCGCAGACCTCGGCCATGTCGAGGATGTCGTAGCCGCGGTAGTGCAGGTCGTTGCCCGTGCGACCCACGGTACACAGGGCGGTATTGCCCGCGGTCACGCCCGACAGCGCGACGGATTTCTTGACCTTCAGGGGCGCGGCGGCTGCGGCGGGAGCTGCGGCGAGGGTGGCGGTATTCATCGTTGGGTCTCCTGGTTGCGATACGAACATTCAATGGCGACGGGACGGCCAGCGGCGTCTACCGCCACCATCTCGAACAATCCTTTCAACACCTCCTCGGGCGGTATGTCCGGCTGGTCAGCCAGCGCGGTCACGCACACAGTCATGGAACTGCGCCCCACACGGCTGACCCAGGCGCGCAGCGTGAGTTGGCTGCCAACGGGCACGGGCGCGAGAAAGTCCACGCCCGTCACGCTCGCCATCACGACCTCGCGCTGCGCCAGGCCTCGCGCGGCCAGAAAGGCAGCCTGCGCCATCAGCTGCAGGCCCTGCCCGGCAAACAGCGTGCCGTGGTGGTTGGCGCTCACCGGCAGCACCAGCTTACGTGTCTCTACGGTTCCGATAGGTGTTGTCATGCTTCGCAATTTACGCAAAATAGCGTCCTCCAACCAGGGCTGAAAAGGCAAAATCTTGCGAAGCACAATCCAGAAATTTGCGAATTTTGCAAATATCCATCACCTCCACCACCCAGGAACAGCGGCATGAAAAAGACCTTCATGGGCGTCAAGCTGCGCAAGCTGCGCGCCGAGCGCGGCCTGTCGCAGACCGCGCTGGCCCAGGCGCTGGGCCTGTCGCCCAGTTACCTGAACCAGATCGAGCAGAACCAGCGCCCGCTGACGGTGCAGGTGCTGCTCAAGCTGCACCGCGCACTGGGCGTGGACATCCAGCAGTTCTCCGAGGACGAGGAGGCGCGCCTGGTCGCCGCGATGCGCGAGGCGCTGGCGGACGCGCCCGAGCCCGTCGCCCTGCCCGAGCTGCAGGAGGTGGCAGCGCAAATGCCGGCGCTGGGCCGCGCGCTGCTGGCGCTGCACCAGCGCACCCTTGCCAGCCAGGAGCAGCTGGAAACCATGGTGGCGCGCATGGGCGACGACCGCAGCAACCTGGCCGTGCCGCGCGCCATGCCGTTTGAGGTGGTGCGCGACTTCTTTTTTGCCAACCAGAACTATTTCGACGAGATCGACCGCCTGGCCGAGGCGCTGGCCACCGACGCGCCCGCGCAGGGCGCCGCACTGGTCGACTGGCTTGGCCTGCGCCTGCACCAGCGCCACCAGATCCGGGTGCTGCAAGGCGACGCGCCGAACCAGGGCAAGCGCCAGTTCGACCCGGCCGGGCGCACGCTGCGGCTGTCGGCCGCGCTCAGCGCGTCGCAGCAGGCGTTCCAGCTCGCCACGCAGCTGGCGCTGGTCGAGCACGGGGCGGTGATCGATGCGCTGGTGTCGGTGCGCCCGCTGCAGGACGACGCCGCATCGCGCACGCTGGCGCGCATCGGGCTGGCCAACTACTTTGCCGGCGCGCTGCTGCTGCCCTACACGCGCTTTCTGCAGGCGGCCGAGCGCCTGCACTACGACATCGACCTGCTGGGCCAGCAGTTTGACGTGGGCTTCGAGACCGTGTGCCACCGCCTGTCCACGCTGCAGCGCCCGGACGCGCCGGGCGTGCCGTTTTTCTTCGTGCGCGTGGACCGCGCAGGCAACATCTCCAAGCGCCAGTCGGCCACGCACTTTCACTTCAGCCGCACTGGCGGCACCTGTCCACTGTGGAATGTGTACGAGGCCTTCACCCAGCCCGGGCGCATCCTGCCGCAGCTGGCGCGCATGCCCGACGGGCGCAGCTACCTGTGGATTGCGCGCACCGTCTCCAGCCACACCGGCGGCTACGGCGCGCCGCAGCGGCTGTTTTCCGTCGGCCTGGGCTGCGACCTGCGCCACGCGCCGCGCCTGGTCTATGCCCGCGGCCTGGATTTGCGCGATCCGGCGGCGGCCACACCGATCGGCATGGGCTGCAAGGTGTGCGAGCGCACCGACTGTCTGCAGCGCGCGTTTCCGTTCATCGGCCAGTCGCTGCAGGTGGACGAGAACCACAGCCGCTTCACGCCCTACGGCGTTGCGCCCTGAGGCGACGCCGCACACCGCCCGGCCGGTAACATCGGAGCCTGCACCGCCCACCCACAGGAATGCGGGCATGCGCAGCACATGAGCAACGCGCTCGGCGCAGCCCCAGACGCAATGACGGAAAAAACCCCCTCCCCTCCCACGCCCGCGCCCGACGCGCTGGCCGGCCACACGCCCATGATGGCGCAGTACCTGACGCTCAAGGCCGGCTACCCCGACACGCTGCTGCTGTACCGCATGGGCGACTTCTACGAGCTGTTCTACGCCGACGCCGAGAAGGCCGCGCGCCTCTTGGACATCACGCTGACCCAGCGCGGCCAGTCGGCCGGACAGCCGGTGATGATGGCCGGCGTGCCCTTCCACGCACTGGAGAACTACCTCGCGCGGCTGATCAAGCTGGGCGAGTCGGTCGCGATTGCCGAGCAGGTGGGCGACGTGGGCGCGGCCAAGGGGCCGGTCGAGCGCAAGGTGGTGCGCGTGGTCACGCCCGGCACGCTGACCGACACCGAGCTGCTGCACGACAAGAGCGAGTCGCTGCTGCTGGCCGTGCACCAGGGCCGGCGCGCGCGCTGCGGCCTGGCGTGGCTGTCGCTCACGCAGGGGCGGGTGTACCTGGCCGAGTGCGCACTGGACGCGCTGGGCGGCTGGCTGGCGCGCATTGCGCCCAGCGAGCTGATCTACAGCGCAGGCTGCACGCAGCGCTTCGAGCAGCAGCTGCAGCAGCTGCGCCAGGCCGGCAGCTTCTCCTGCCCGATGTCGCCGCGCCCGGACTGGCAGTTCGACGCCCCGCTGGGCGAGCGCCAGCTGTTGCAGCACCTGGGCGCCGCCACGCTGGCCGCGTGGAGCGCGCAGGACCTGCCCGACGCGCACGCCGCCAGCGCCGCGCTGCTGCACTACGCCGAGCACACCCAGGGGCGCCAGCTCACGCACATCCACAGCGTGCAGGTACAGCGCGGCGACGCGCTGATCGCCCTGCCCGCCACCACGCGGCGCAACCTGGAGCTGACGCAGACGCTGCGCGGCGAGGACGCGCCCACGCTGCTGTCGCTGCTGGACAGCTGCATGACCGGCATGGGCAGCCGCCTGCTGCGCACCTGGCTGCTGGAGCCCGAGCGCGAGCGCACCAGCGCGCGCCGGCGCCTGGCCGCCACCGTCGCGCTGCGCGAAGGCAGCTGGCAGCTGCTGCGCGGCGAACTCAAGGGCGTGGCCGACGTGGAGCGCATCACCGCGCGCGTTGCGCTGCGCCAGGTGCGCCCGCGCGAGCTGGTCGCGCTTGGCCTGACGCTGCACAAATGCCAGCTGCTGGCGCAGTCGGCCGGCGGCTCTGCCGTGCCTGAGGCCTACCTGGCCCAGCTGTTCGATGAGCTGGCGCCGCCAGCCGACTGCACCGCGCTGCTGCAGGCCGCCATTGCCCCCGAGCCCGCGGCGCTGGTGCGCGACGGCGGCGTGATTTCCGGCGGCTTTGACGCCGAGCTGGACGAGCTGCGCGCCATCCAGGACAACTGCGACGGCTTTCTGCTGGAGCTGGAGGCGCGCGAGAAGGCGCGCACCGGCATTCCCAACCTGCGCGTGCAGTTCAACAAGGTGCACGGTTTTTACATCGAGGTCACCAGCAGCCACGTGGGCAAGGTGCCGGGCGACTACCGCCGCCGCCAGACGCTGAAGAACGCCGAGCGCTTCATCACACCCGAGCTCAAGGCCTTCGAGGACAAGGCGCTGTCGGCGCAGGAGCGGGCGCTTGCCCGCGAGAAATGGCTGTACGAGCAGTTGCTCGACCAGCTGCAGCCCCACGTGCCGCAGCTCACGCGGGTGGCGCAGGCGCTGGCGCAGCTCGACGTGCTGTGCTGCCTTGCCGAGCGCTCGCTGACTTTGGGCTGGTGCGCGCCGCAGTTCGTCGAGCAGCCCTGCATCGAGATCGAGGCCGGGCGCCACCCGGTCGTCGAGGCGCGCCTGGCCGAAACGTCGAGCGGCGCCTTCATCGCCAACCACACGCACATGCATGCCAACCAGCGCATGCAGATCATCACCGGCCCCAACATGGGCGGCAAATCCACCTACATGCGCCAGGTGGCGCTGATCGTGCTGCTGGCCAGCATGGGCAGCCACGTGCCGGCCAGCCGCTGCCGCCTGGGGCCAATCGACGCGATCCACACACGCATCGGCGCGGCCGACGACCTGGCCAACGCGCAGTCCACCTTCATGCTGGAGATGGTCGAAGCCGCGCAAATCCTGCACGCGGCCACGCCGCACAGCCTGGTGCTGATGGACGAGATCGGCCGCGGCACCAGCACCTTCGACGGCCTGGCGCTGGCCAGCAGCATTGCCACCCAGCTGCACGACAAGACCCAGGCCTTCACGCTGTTCGCCACGCATTACTTCGAGCTCACCGAGCTGCCCGCCAGCGCGCGCCACGCGGTCAACCTGCACGTGAGCGCGGTGGAAGACGGCCAGGACATCGTCTTCCTGCACGAAATCCAGGCCGGCCCGGCCAGCCGCAGCTACGGCATCCAGGTCGCCAAGCTCGCCGGCATGCCCGCCGCCGTGCTGCGCCACGCACGCCACGCGCTGGCCACGCTGGAAGAGCGCGCCGGCGCCGACAGGCTGCAGGTCGACCTGTTCGCGCCGCCCCCCATGCCCGAGGTGCAGGCCGCGAGCGCGGTGGAAGCGGCGCTTGCCGACATCAACCCCGACGCGCTGAGCCCGCGCGAGGCGCTGGATGCGCTGTACCAGCTCAAGCGGCTGCTGTCCTGACGAACACCGTCAAGCCGGCGTCTGCATCCAGCGCGCCAATGCGGTCGCAACTTGAATGGGTTTTTCCATCGGTGCCATGTGACCAGCATCGTTGATCAAGGCCTTTTGGACGCCGGGAATACGGTCTGCATATCTCCAGAGCGTGTCAACGGAGAAAGCCTTGTCGTGCGAGGCGGCCAACACCAGCGTCGGGCGTCGGCCATCCAGCAAAACTGAACGATCGGGGCGGGCAATCGTGGCACGCACATGGGCAAGATAGCGCTGCGCCCCATAGGCACGCACCATTTCTTCGCGCTCGGCCATCAGCGCTGCGTTACTTAGGCTGTCGGGGTGAAAAGCCAGTGCTGCTTGGCTTTGGATCAGATTGAAATAGCCGCCCTGCTCCACTTTTTCAAGTGAGGTACGCCGGCGCGCAATTGCCTCGGGGCCGTCGGCAAACGGTGAGGTGCACAGCAACGCAATACCTTGTACCCGCTGGGGCGCAGCTTCTAGCATCGCTAGTGCCACATAGCCGCCAAAAGAAAATCCAGCCAACCAAAAACGCTCGGGCAGGGTCGGCAGCAGCGCTTGGGCAATACCTTCGACAGTATCGATTGCTGGGTTGTCCACCGCCAGCGCCTGCACGGAAGCTGGTAACGCCTTGACCACGCTGTCGAACACGGCGTGCGTATTGTTCAGGTCGGGTATCAGCACCAATTCGTTCAAGGATGTTGTTGTCACGCAGATCCTCCTGCCCACGCCCCCAGGCGCATGGGCGACTTGAAGGGCTTGAGCGCGATCGCAACCTGCTTCTCTTCGGTATAGAGCGCACGCAGACCTTCAATGCCCTCGCGGCCAATACCCGATTCGTTGTAGCCGCCAAATGGCATACGCAAGTCCATGACCAGCGGCGAGTTGACCATGACCATGCCTGCACGCAGACGTTGCGAGGCGGCCATGGTCTCATCCAGGCGGTTGCTCCACACGTAGCCCGCGAGTCCGTAGTTCGAATCATTGGCCAGAGCCAGGGCTTGGTCGAAACGGTCGTATGTCATGAAGGTGACCACAGGGCCAAAAATTTCCTCGCGCCAGGCGCGTGCCTGCGGACTGCGCGCGAGCAAGGTGGTGGGCGCAAGAAAGTAACCGCGCTCGCCCACCCGCTGGCCACCGCCCAGCACCGGCACCTGATCGTCTGCCGTCGGCCGGCAGAACTGGCGTACGCGCTCAAAGTGCGCTGCATAGGCCAGCGGCCCGAGTTCGGTTTGGATGTCGAATGGATCGCCAACGCGGATTTGCTGGGCACGGGCAACGAAAGCCTCAATAAACTGGTCGGCAATGCTCTGCTGCACCAGGATACGGGTGCCAGCAAAACAAGCTTGGCCACTGTTGGCAAACATACCTAGTCCGCCCTGAACAATTCCGTTTTCAACTGCCGGCAGGCTGGTGCTCATGCGAAGCGGCGAGCAGCACAGCAATGACAGCCTGCATCGACAGCCCGAAGCGGGCGCAATAAAGCCGCAGTGCGGC
>NZ_BAABBP010000052.1:0-11459 GCF_039538025.1 Comamonas faecalis | reverse complement strand
TCAAATCCTCGGAGAAATTTGCAAGAAAACAGGTACTGGCAAAACCATACCTTGCAAATCGTGTACCCATCAATCCGAAGAATCACCAGTCAGATCAACGGCTTGTGAGTTGTTCAGGGCGGACTACTTAGTATTCCATTGGTTGTTGTGGCATCACTTTTTTTTATTGCCGTCGTAAATGTTGGAGTGTTTGCGTTTGCCCGCTGAAATTCAGGGGGAAACGTGGATGCAGGGTCACGCGAATGCAGCGAGCGCAAGGGTCAAGTCTTGCAAAGTAGCATTTTTCAGATTGAGTCCATGCCTGATGCCGCTTGAAGCTTGTGTGGGGTGTGAGAGGTGTCAGCCGCCAAGTGCAGCAACTTGTCGCAAAATCCAGCCCATGACGACGACTGATATCAACAACTACACCCACACGCAGGGCCAGCAGGCCAAGACTGCTTCTGCCTTGATGGCGCGGGCGCCGGCGGCCGTGAAGAGCAGGGCGCTGCGCGCGCTGGCGCGGCTGTTGCGCGAAAACGTGCAGGCGCTGCAGCAGGACAACGCGCGCGACCTGGAGCGCGCGGTGGCTGCGGGGCTGGATGCGCCCATGGTCGACCGGCTGCGGCTCACGCCCAAGGTGCTCGAAACCTGCGCCCAGGGCTGCGAGCAGTTGGCGGCCATGCCCGACATCATTGGCGAGGTGTCGGGCATGAAGCAGCAGCCCAGCGGCATTCGCGTGGGGCAGATGCGGGTGCCGATCGGTGTGTTCGGCATGATTTACGAGAGCCGGCCCAATGTGACGATCGAGGCGGCCAGCCTGTCGATCAAGAGCGGCAATGCCTGCATTTTGCGCGGCGGCTCGGAGGCGATTGACTCGAACAAGGCGTTGGCACGGCTGGTGGTACAGGCGCTGCAAGAGGCGGGGCTGCCCGAGCATGGCGTGCAACTCGTGCAGACGACCGACCGCGCTGCCGTGGGCCAATTGATTGCCATGCCACAGTTCGTCGACGTGATCATTCCGCGCGGTGGCAAGGGGCTGATCGAGCGCATCAGCGCAGAGGCCAAGGTGCCGGTGATCAAGCACCTGGACGGCAATTGCCACACTTATGTGGACGACCCTTGCGACCTGGACATGGCGGTGACGGTGGCCGACAACGCCAAGACGCAGAAGTACAGTCCGTGCAATGCCAGCGAGGGCTTGCTGGTGGCGCGTGGCGTGGCGGCGCAGTTTCTGCCGCGCATCGGCGCGGTGTATGCAGCCAAAGGGGTGCAGATGCGCGCCTGCCCCGAGGCGCTGGCGCTGCTGCAAAGTGTTGCGGACGTCGACGTGCAGGCGGCGACCGAGGCCGATTGGGACACTGAGTACCTGGCGCCCATCATCAGCGTCAAAGTGGTGGCCGGGCTTGATGAAGCCATTGCGCACATCAACCAGCATGGCAGCCACCACACCGATGCGATTCTGACGCGCGACCACATGCATGCGCAGCGGTTTCTGCGCGACGTCGATTCGGCCAGCGTGATGGTCAACGCCAGCACGCGCTTTGCCGACGGTTTCGAGTACGGGCTGGGCGCGGAGATCGGCATCAGCACCGACAAGTTTCACGCGCGCGGGCCAGTGGGCATCGAGGGGCTGACCTCGCTTAAATGGGTGGTGCTGGGTGAGGGCGAGGTGCGCCAGTAAGGCGGGGCGATGGGGTAGCGGCAGTGCTTGCTGACGAAGCATCAACAAGGATTAGCGGTGACTGATCGGTATACCGTGCAGGGTTCCCAAGGGGAGTATCAGCCAGGCTCCAATGGATTGGTGTTGCGCAACAAGCTGGGCATCCAATCCGTCGATGACATGAATGGGCTGGAGCTGCGGCTGCTGCACCAGCTGTATGAGGAGGTGCTGATCAAGCGTTTGCCCGATCGGCCCTTGACGGTGGAGGATTTGAAGTCCTGGCACCGTCGCTGGCTGGGCAATGTCTTCGACTGGGCCAGTCATTAGCGCAGCGTCAACATGGGCAAAGACGGTTTCATGTTTGCGGCTTCTGCACAAATTCCGCGGCTGTTGGCGCAGTTTGAGCACGCTTGCCTGGCGCGCTGGACGCCTTGTCACGACATGGACGCCGGTATGCTGGCGGAGGCCATTGCGGTGACGCATGTGGAGTTCATCCTGATCCACCCATTTCGTGAGGGCAATGGGCGCTTGTCGCGTCTGTTGGCGGATGTGATGGCTGTGCAGTCGTCGGCAGCCGTTGGACTACAGCGACTGGCATGCCGACAAAGCTGCCTATATTCAAGCAATTCATCAGGGTGTGGCAAGGGAGTACGCGCCAATGAAGCAGTTGGTGGCGCAAGCGCTGGGCGATGAGCCGGTTTGAATCAGGCCGCCAACTGGACGTGGGCAAACCGTTGGCTGTCCCGTTGACTGTCGCGGTTTTGCAGCTTCTGCTCCAGCTGTTCAACAGTCAGCCCCGTCTCGATGGCCGTAGAGCTGGCGACAGCGCGCCGCACGGCTTGCGGGCTGGGCTTGGCGGGATTTTGTGTGCGGGCGTTATGTTTAAGCATGCTCACATCATAGGGCGATCGGGCACGGTGCACCGGCTGCCTGGTGGTGAGGAAGAAAGCATCCATATCAACGGTTTTGACAACACCAAGCATCCCAGAAGGTGTTTACGATCTCAGGCGCAGGTGTACAGCATGAACAAAAGCAAGCAGACGCGCGCATGAAAATCATCATCCTCGGGGCCGGTCGTGTGGGCTTTAGCGTGGCCGACAGCCTGGTGTCGGAGAAGAACGACATCACCGTGATCGACACCGACGCCGCGCGGCTGCGCGACCTGGAGTCGCGCTACGACCTGCGCGGTGTGGTGGGCAATGGCATCGACCCGCAGGTACTGGACGAGGCCGGCGCGCGCGACACCGACCTGCTCATTGCCTGCGCCGCGCAGGACGAGACCAACCTGGTGTGCTGCAAGGTGGCGCAGGTGATGTTCAACATTCCGACGCGCATCGCGCGGGTGCGTTCGTCGGGTTTTGACATGGAGCACAACGCCACGCTGCTGGGCAAGGACGGGCTGGGGGTGGATCGCATCATCTGCCCCGAGGAGTCGCTGACGCGCTACATCTGCAAGCTGGTCGAGTACCCCGAGGCGCTGCAGGTGCGCCAGTTTGCCGGCGGGCGCGCCTGCCTGGTGTCGGTGCGGGTGCGCGCCGGCGCGCCGCTGGCGGGCATGCGCATTGCCGCGATGCGTGACAGCGCGCCCGACGTGGCGATGCGGCTGGTGGCGATTTACCGGCGCTTTCCCGATGAGCCCGACCGTTTCGTGCCCTGCGATGGCGCAACGCGCGTGGAGCCGGGCGACGAGATCTTCGTGTTGGCCGCGCGCGAGCGCATTGCGCAGATTCTGGCGGCGCTGCACCGCGCGCCGGGGCGCCCGGCGCGGCCGGTGCGGCGCATCATGGTGGCTGGCGGCGGGCGCGTGGGCTTGCGCCTGGCGCGTCAGCTGATCGAGCTGGGCTCGTTCAACATCAAGATTCTGGAGCGGGATCCCGAGCGCTGCGTCGCTTTGGCCGCGCAGCTGCCGCACGACGTGCTGGTGCTGCAGGGCGATGCGACCGACGAGGATTTGCTGGGCGACGAGGGCATCGAGGAGGTCGACCTGTTCCTGGCGCTGACCGATGACGACGAGGACAACATCATGTCCTGCCTGCTGGCCAAGCGCATGGGCGCGCGCCGCGTGCTGGCGCTGATCAACCGGCGCAGCTATGCCGACCTGATGCACGGCACGCAGATCGACATTGCGCTGTCGCCTGCGCAGGCCATGCTTGGCGAGCTGCTGGCCTATGTGCGCCGCGGTGACGTGCAGGCGGTGCACAGCCTGCGCCGCGGGGTGGCCGAGGCGCTGGAGATCGTCGCGCGCGGCGACCGCAAGACCTCGCGCGTGGTGGGGCGGCGGGTCAGCGAGATCCGCCTGCCGCCGTCGGTGCACATGGGGCTGATCGTGCGCGGCCTGCCCGAGCCGGGGCAGCAAGGCGCGGGCGAGCCTGAGGTCATCATTCCGCGCAGCCACACAGTGGTCGAGAGCGGAGATCATGTGGTGTTCTTTTTGCCGCACAAGCGCCTGGTGCGCGAGGTGGAGCGGCTGTTTCGCGTCAGCGCCACGTTTTTCTGAAGCCCCATTCCCATGTCCGACATCCTGCCCGTCCTGCGAGTGCTGGGTGCGCTGCTGGCCATTTTTGCCATCTCGCTGTGTGTGCCGCTGGCCACGTCGCTGTGGGCGCACGAGGGGCTGTGGCCGCAGTACGCGCTGTGCATTGCGCTGACCTGTCTGGCCAGTGTGCTGCTGTGGGTGGGGCTGCGCGAGCATCAGCGCGAGCTGTTGCCGCGCCATGGCGTGATGCTGGTGTCGCTCGTCTGGCTGGTGCTGCCGCTGTTTGCCGCGCTGCCGCTGCTGATGGTGATGCAGGCCATTGGCCGGCCGATGGCGTTCACGCATGCGTATTTCGAGGCGGTGTCGGGGTTGACGACGACGGGCTCCACGGTGCTGTCCAGCCTGGACACGCTGCCGCTGTCGGTCAACATGTGGCGCACCTTCATGCAGTGGATGGGCGGCATGGGCATTCTGATTCTGGCCGTGGCGGTGTTGCCGCTGCTGGGCGTGGGCGGCAGCCAGCTGTTCAAGGCCGAGGCCGCGGGCCCGGTCAAGGACACCAAACTCACGCCGCGCATGACCGAGACGGCCAAGGGCCTGTGGGGCGTCTACGTGCTGTTTTCGGTCGCCTGCGCACTGGCTTACTGGGCGGCGGGAATGGCGCCGCAGGACGCGGTCATGCACATGTTTGCCACGGTAAGCCTGGGCGGGCTGTCGCCGCACGACGCGAGCTTCGGCTACTTCCACTCGCCGCTGATGGAGGCGATCGCGCTGGTCTTCATGCTGTTTGCCAGCTGCAACTTCGCGCTGTACTTCATTGCGCTGCGCAAGGGCAACTGGCGCGGCTGGTGGTTCGACCCGGAGATGCGCGCCACCATCACCGTTCTGGTCGGCGGTGGACTGCTGGTGGCGCTGCTGCTGTGGGCCAAGGGTGTCTACGGGCCGCTGCAGGCGCTGCGCTATGGCATGTTCCACGTCGTATCGGTGGCGACGACGACCGGTTTTGCCACGGTCGACTATCTGCACTGGCCGGTGTTTGCACCGGCCTTCATGCTGCTGCTGTCGGGCGTGGCCACCAGTGCGGGCTCGACGGGCGGGGGCATCAAGATGGTGCGCATGCTCATTCTGGTCAAGCAGGCGGGGCGAGAGATGACGCGCATCGTGCACCCGCGCTCGGTGCAGCCGGTGCGCCTGGGCGGGCGGGTGATTGACCGGCGCATGATTTTTGCCGTGCTGGCCTTCATGCTGGTGTACGGTGCCACCATCATCGTGCTGAGCATGGTGATGCTGCTGACCGACCTGGATCTGGTGACCGCGTTCTCGGCCGTGGTGGCCAGCGTGCACTGCACCGGGCCGGGGCTGGGACAGCTCGGCCCCATGTCCAACTACGCGGTGCTCAGCGACTTTCAGCTGTGGATCTGCACGCTGGCCATGCTGCTGGGGCGCCTGGAGATCCTGAGCTTCATGGCCTTGCTCACACCGGCGTTCTGGCGCCGGTGAGGCTGCCTGGCCGGCCTGCCCTCGCCCGGTAGCGCAAAAACGCGCGCCGGCCTCCCTACAATGCGGCGCAGGAAAGCACGTGCCGCTATCAATCTGCAATCCAGGGGATTTATGGTTCCACACCTCATCACCGCGCTGACTGGCCCGATCAACGAGCTGGAGCAGCGCATTCTCGACTCGATGCCGGCCATCGAGCGCTGGTTCCGTCTGGAATGGATGGAGCACACGCCGCCGTTCTACACCTCGGTCGACATTCGCAACGCCGGCTTCAAGCTCGCGCCGGTGGACACCAACCTGTTTCCCGGCGGCTGGAACAACCTGACCGACGAGATGCTGCCGCTGGCGGTGCAGGCGGCGATGGCGGCCATCGAGAAGATCTGCCCCGAGGCGCGCAACCTCCTGATCATTCCCGAGAACCACTCGCGCAACACCTTCTACCTGGCCAACGTGGTGCAGTTGCAGCGCATCTTCAACATGGCGGGGCTGAACGTGCGCGTGGGCTCGATCAGCCCCGAGATCAAGAAGCCGACGACCATCGAGCTGCCGCACGGCGAGAAGGTGGTGCTGGAGCCGGTGATCCGCAGCAAGCGGCGCCTGGGTCTGAAGAACTTCGATCCCTGCACCATCTTGCTGAACAACGACCTGTCGGCCGGCGCGCCCGGCATTCTGGAAGACCTGCATGAGCAATACCTGCTGCCGCCGCTGCACGCGGGCTGGAGCGTGCGCAGGAAGAGCCGGCACTTTCAAAGCTACGAGGAGGTCTCCAAGCGCTTCGGCAAGATGCTGGGCATCGACCACTGGCTGATCAACCCGCTGTTCACGCGCGTGCAGGGCGTCGACTTTGCCGAGGGCACGGGCATGGAGGCGCTGCACAGCGCGGTCGACGCGCTGCTGTCCAAGGTGCGACGCAAGTACAAGGAATACGGCATCACCGAGAAGCCCTTCGTCGTCGTCAAGGCCGACAACGGCACCTACGGCATGGGCATCATGATGGTGCATGACTCCAAGGAGCTTGACCACCTGAGCCGCCGCGCCAAGAACAAGATGGCAGTCATCAAGGACGGCCAGCAGGTGCACGACGTGATCGTGCAGGAGGGCGTGTACACCCAGGAGCGGGTGCATGAGGCGGTGGCCGAGCCGGTGGTCTACATGATGGATCGCTATGTGGTCGGCGGCTTTTACCGCATGCACGCCGAGCGTGGCGTGGACGAGAACCTGAATGCACCCGGCGCCAGCTTTGTGCCGCTGGCCTTCCAGCACAGCACGCAACTGCCCCAGCCCGGCGCCCGCCCGGGTGCAAGCGCCCCCAACCGCTTCTATATGTATGGCGTGGTGGCGCGCCTGGCCATGGTCGCCGCCAGCTATGAGCTGGAGGCGACCGACCCCAACGCCGAGGTGTACGACTGATCGGCGCGGCCAGGCTGGCCATCCGGGCCGGCCAGTCCGCGAGCCACGACACGGTGCGCCGAGGCACAATGGCGGCCATCCATTGATGGGGGTGCGCAGCGACTGCGCTTTTTGCCGTGCAACACCGTTCTTCATCGCATGCGGCGCTTGCGCTGGGCGCCATCGGCGTGGTGTATGGCGACATTGGCACCAGCGTGCTCTACACGCTCAAGGAAGTATTCGGCTCCGGCCACGTGCCATTCACTGAGACGAATGTCTATGGCGTGCTGTCCATCGTCTTTTGGACGCTGACGCTCATCGTCTCGCTCAAGTACGTGACGCTGGTGCTGCGTGCCGACAACCAGGGCGAGGGCGGCCTGGTGGCCATGCTGACGCTGGCGCTGCACGCGGTGCGGCACAAGGCGCCGCGGCTGACGCGCTGGATGCTGCCCGTCGGCATTTTTGGTGCCTGTCTGTTCTATGGCGATGGCGTCATCACCCCTGCCATCACGGTGCTGTCGGCGGTCGAAGGGCTGGACGTGGCCTCCAGCGCGCTGCGCGGCGCCGTGATTCCGCTGACGCTGATGATTCTGCTGGCGTTGTTCCTGCTGCAAAAGCGCGGCACCGCGGGCATCGGGCGGTTTTTTGGCCCGGTCATGGGCCTTTGGTTCGTGGTGATTGCCGGGCTCGGCGTGTGGCACATCGCCGTGCATCCGGCGGTGCTGACCGCGCTCAGCCCGCACCATGCGGCAGGCTTCATTGCCCGCCAGCCGGGCATCAGCTTCGTGCTGCTGGGCGCCGTGGTGCTGTGCGTGACCGGCGCCGAGGCCTTGTACGCCGACCTGGGGCATTTCGGCGTGCGCCCGATCCGTCATGCCTGGTTTGCCATCGTGATGCCGGCGCTGACGCTGAACTACTTTGGCCAGGGCGCGCTGCTTCTGCAGAACCCGGCAGCGGTGACCAACCCCTTCTTCATGCTGGCGCCGAAGGGCTGGACGCTGGCGCTGGTCGTGCTCGCCGCGGTTGCGGCGGTGATTGCGTCGCAGGCGTTGATTTCCGGGGCGTTCAGCGTCACGCGGCAAATCATCCAGCTGGGTTTTCTGCCGCGACTCAAGATCGTCCACACCAGCGTGCGCGACCTGGGGCAAATCTACCTGCCCTTTGTCAACTGGGTGTTGTTCGCGATGATTGTGCTGGCCGTGGTGTTGTTTCGCTCCAGCAGCAACCTGGCCGCGGCCTATGGCATTGCGGTCACGCTGGACATGCTGATCACCACCGTGCTGGCTTTTTTCGTGATCCGCTATGGCTGGGGCCACCCGCTGGCGCTGTGTATTGCCGCAACCGGCGTGTTCTTGCTGGTCGACCTGGCTTTCGTGGGCTCCAATCTGCTCAAGCTGCTGCAAGGCGGCTGGTTTCCGATTGCCATTGCCGCCCTGGTCTTCATGCTGATGAGCACCTGGAAGCGCGGGCGCGAGCTGCTGCAGGCCCGGTTGCGCGAAGAGTCGATCGGCCTGGCCGATTTCCTCGCTTCCATCCTGGCACATCCGCCTGCCCGCGTGGAAGGCACGGCGGTCTTTCTGCACGCCGAGGCCGACCTGGTGCCTCACGCCTTGCTGCACAACCTCAAGCACAACAAGGTGTTGCACCGCCAGAACTTGTTTGTCACCGTGTGCTACCACGACCTGCCGTGGATCGGGCTGGAGCAGCGCGTGCAGATCGAATCCCTGGGCAGCGACTGCTGGCAGGTGCGGGTGAACTTCGGGTTCAAGAACGACCTGGATCTGCCGCGCGCGCTGCAGTGCATCCAAGGCCATGGCTGCGCACTCGACCCGATGAGTACCAGCTATTTCCTGTCGCGCGAGGCGATCATTCCGGCGCTGGGCAGCGCCATGGCGCCCTGGCGCCAAAGGCTGTTCGCGCTGATGCACCACAACGCCAGCGGCATCGCCGCCTTTCTGCATCTACCCAGCAATGCGGTGGTCGAGCTGGGCTCCAAGGTCGAGCTCTGATACGTCGTACGACAACTTTGGCTTCAGCGTCATCGCATCGCACGATGGCCCATGGCCTTCTTGCTTGGGCAGGGACATCGGCCCTCGCGCACAATGCCGCACCATGTCGTTTTTCAAAGACCTGAGCCTGTCCGCCGTCACGGCCGGCTTCGTCGCCGTCCTCGTCGGTTTCACCAGTTCGGTGGCCATCGTCTTTCAGGCGGCGCAGTCCTTCGGCGCCACGCCGCAGCAAATCACCTCGTGGATGTGGGCGCTGGGCCTGGGCATGGGGCTTTGCTCGCTGGTGCCGTCACTCATCCTTCGCCAGCCCGTCATGATTGCCTGGTCCACGCCGGGCGCTGCGGTGCTGGCCACAGCGGGGCTTGCGGGCGGCTTCTCGATGGCCGAGGCTGTTGGTGCCTTCATGGCCTGCGCCGCGCTGATCACGCTGGCCGGCGTGACCGGCTGGTTCGAGCGGATCATGAACCGCCTGCCGATGGAAATCGCCGCGGCGCTGCTGGCCGGCGTGCTGGCCCGCTTCGGCATGGATGCATTCGCTGCGCTGCAATCGGCCTTGCCGCTGGTGCTGGTAATGCTGGCGGCCTATCTGCTTACCCGCCGGTTGTTGCCGCGCTACGCCGTGGTCGTCACGTTGCTGGCCGGCGTGGCCTGGGCGGCGCTGGCCGGGCAGATGCGCTGGTCCGAGGTGCACCTGGCGTTGGCGCTGCCTGTCTTCATTGCGCCCGAGTTCAGCTTCTCGGCTTTGATGAGCCTGGCGCTGCCGCTGTTCATCGTCACCATGGCCTCACAAAACCTGCCCGGGGTGGCGGTCATGCGGGCCTCGGGCTACCAGCTACCGGTCTCGCGCCTGATTACCCTGACCGGGCTGGCCACGTTGGTGCTGGCGCCTTTTGGCGCTTTTGCCCTCAACTTCAGCGCGATCACCGCCGCCATTTGCATGGGGCCCGAGGCCCACCCCGATCCGGCCAAGCGCTATACCGCGGCGGCCTCGTGCGGGCTGTTCTATATCGCAGTGGGCATCTTCGGCGCCATCGTCACCGGTCTGCTGACCGCCTTCCCGCAGGAGCTGGTTGTCGCCATCGCCGGCCTGGCCCTGCTTGGCGCCATCGGGGGCGGTTTGGCGGGTGCGCTGGCCGGCGAGAGCCACCGCGAGGCTTCACTGATCACCTTTCTGGTCACCCTGAGCGGCGTGACGCTGGCGGGCATCGGCTCGGCCTTCTGGGGTGTCGTCGCCGGCAGTATCGCCCTGTTTGTGCAACAGTACGGACGTGGCCACCGACGGGCCGCACCATGACATCCCCCATTTCCGCACAACCGCCCATGAAGCTTTTATTCGTTGCCGACCCGCTGGAGCGGTTCACCATCTATAAAGACACGACCTTTGCCATGATGCGCGAGGCGCAGCGCCGTGGCCACACCCTTGCCGCATGCGAGCCGCGTCACCTGCACTGGCAGTCCGGCGGACGCGTCATGGCACGGGTGCGCGACATCACCTTGACGGGCGATCCACGTGGCTGGTTCACATCGACGCCCGAGCGCATGGCGGCAGTGGCGGACTTCTCCTCCGTGCTCATGCGCAAGGATCCGCCGTTTGACAGCGAATACTTCTACGCCACCCATTTGCTGGAACAGGCAGAGCGCGAGGGTGCGCGGGTCTTCAACAAGCCACGCGCGTTGCGCGACCATCCGGAGAAACTGGCCGTGATGGAATTTCCCCAGTTTCTCGGCCCCACGCTGGTGACGCGCGACCCGGCCGAAATTCGCCGGTTCCATGCCACTCACCAAGACATCATTCTGAAACCGCTCGACGGTATGGGGGGGATGGGGATTTTTAGGGTGCGTGCTGATGGCATGAATCTGGGCAGCATCATTGAGACCCTGAACCAGGGCGAAAGCCAGAGCGTCATGGTGCAAAAATTCCTGCCCGAGATTGCCGATGGCGACAAGCGCATCCTGGTGATCGGCGGCAAGCCCGTTCCCTACTGCCTGGCACGCATTCCCCAGGGCAATGAAGTGCGCGGTAACCTGGCCGCCGGCGGTTTGGGTGTGGCCCGGCCTCTCACGAAGCGCGACCAGGCCATCGGCGATGCTCTGGGCCCAGTGCTGGCCGAACGCGGCTTGCTTCTCGTGGGCGTCGACGTGATTGGCGACCGCATCACCGAGATCAACGTCACAAGCCCGACCTGCTTCCAGGAGATCGAGCAGCAGACCGGCTGCGACGTGGCCGCACTGTTCATCGATGCACTGGAGACAGCGCTCGACCGCCAGGCGTAAAAATCGCTGCATCTCCTCGAATCAGTAAAAACCCTGTGTTATGATTCGCCCTCTTCGCTGCTTGTGGCGCTTCTCTTTTGGGTAGCTGTTGCGGGTGGTTGAAGAGGAGGGCGAATAAAAAGTTCTTCGGTGGTTGCAAGAGGTGTAAAAGCTGATGTACACTACAAGGCTTCGC
>NZ_BAABBP010000051.1:0-11525 GCF_039538025.1 Comamonas faecalis | reverse complement strand
GGCATTGCGCCACGCCACAGCTGACGGCGATGACTTCGGTGGCGGCGCCTTTTTCCTTGAGGCGTACGGCCTCTTCGACGGCAATCTCGTCAAAGGGGTTCATGCTCATCTTGACGTTGGCGATGTCTACGCCCGTGCCATCGCTCTTGACGCGCACTTTGACGTTGTAGTCGACCACGCGTTTGACGGGGACCAAGACCTTCATGACTGCGGCTCCTTGCTTGATTTGACGTTTACGTTAACTGAATGATTGTAGGGTGCAACACAAGCGCCCCGATCAGAATCGCTCCAGGATCCAGAGAGGCAGGAATAGAACGATCGTGCTTTTATGGATTATGCGATACGCAGAAATGCTCTGGAGTCGCTTGAATGACAAGCATCAGTGCGCTTGCGGCTTCCATGCGGGCGGGCGCTTTTCGGCAAAGGCGCGCGCGCCCTCCTGCGCGGCTTCGTCCATCATGTTGGTGGCCATGGTCTGGCCAGCGAGCTGGTAGGCAGCATCAATCCCCAACTCGCGCTGCTGGTAGACCAGTGCCTTGCCCATGGCCACCGCGGTGCGCGGCTTTTCCAGAATGGAGCACACCAGTTTTTCCATCTCGGCATCGAGCGCGTCCTGCGGCACGACGCGGTTGACCAGCCCCTGCTCCAGCGCGGTGCGCGCGTCGATGAAGTCTCCGGTCAGCAGCATCTCCATCGCCCGCTTGGCCGGCACGTTGCGCACCAGTGGCACGCTGGGCGTGGAGCAGAACAACCCGTAGTGAATGCCGCTGGTGGCAAAGCTGGCGCCTTCGCTGGCCACGGCCAGGTCACACTGCGCCACCAGCTGGCAGCCGGCCGCCGTAGCCATGCCTTGCACGCGGGCAATGACCGGCACGCTCAGCTTGTGAATGGAGAGCATGACGCGCGAGCACTGCGCGAACAGCTGCTGGTACCACGACAGCTCAGGGTGCTGCGCCATGTCCTTGAGGTTGTGGCCGGCGCAAAACGCCTTGCCTTCGGCGGCCAGCACGACGACGCGCGCACCCTCGTCCTGCGCGATGGCGTCGAGCGCCTGCTGCAGCGCGGCCAGCATCTCGCTGCCCAGAGCGTTGAAGCGCTTGGGGTCATTCAGCGTGAGCGTGACCACGCCGCGCGCGTCGCGTGCGACCTGCAGCAGCGACTGTGCCGTGGTGGTGGGATAGGTCATGGCATTGCCTCTCTCGATCGGGCGGCGAAGGTTATAGGTCGGCCAGCACGCGCACATGGGCTTCGACGCTGCGCGCCAGCGGCCCCAGCATGTAGCCCCCTTCCAGGCAGGAGACGATGCGGTTGCTGGAGAAGCGCCGCGCAATGTCCTTGATGCGCATCGTGATCCAGGTGTAGTCCTGCTCGGTCAAGCCGAGCTGGCCCATGTCGTCCTCGCGGTGGGCGTCAAAGCCTGCGCTGATGAAGATCATCTCGGGCCTGAACGCCTCCAGGCGCGGGATCCACATCATCTCGACGATGTCGCGCACGTCCATGCCCTTGGTATAGGCGGGCACCGGCACGTTGAGCATGTTGGGCGCCGGGTTCTGGTCGCCGCTGTACGGGAAGAACGGGTGCTGGAAGATGCTGACCATCAGCGCGCGCTCGTCGCCGCTGAGGATGTCTTCGGTGCCGTTGCCGTGGTGCACGTCAAAATCGATGACGGCCACGCGCTTGAGATGGTGGCGCTCCAGCGCGTATTTGGCGGCGATCGCCACGTTGCTGAAAAAACAGAAACCCATGGCCTTGTCGCGCGTGGCGTGGTGGCCGGGTGGGCGCACGCTGCAGAAGGCGTTTTCCAGCTCGCCGGCAATGACCGCGTCGGTGGCCGCCAGCGCGGCGCCGGTCGAGCGCAGCGCTGCCGTCCAGGTGTGACGGTTCATCGCGGTGTCGGTGTCGATCTGCACATAGGGCGGTCCACCTGCGTCCTGCTCCTCCTTGAGCCGCTCGGACAGGCCGCGCAGCGCGGCGGTGTACATGCGGTCGTGGGCCAGGTCGATGTCGTTGAGCGCGGCCAGCGGCGCGTCGCGGTGATCCAGCGCCGACATCACGCCGCTGATCAGAAGGCGATCCTCGATCGCATCCAGTCGCGCCGGGCATTCGGGGTGGCCCGGGCCCATTTCGTGCTTCCAGCAATCACGGTGTGTGTAATAGCCTGTGGCGCCCACGAGCAATCCCCTTTGTCCCTCGTATTTTTCGGATAACGTCGCACCATGGATGCACAACTCACGCAGGCGCGCGCGCAAATCCAGATGCTCCTGGATCAGCTTAACATGGTGATTGCCGGGAAATCCTTACAGATACGCGACTGCGTGGCCTGCCTGCTGGCCGGTGGCCACCTGTTGATCGAAGACGTTCCTGGTGTCGGCAAAACCACGCTGGCACACGCCCTGGCGCGCAGCTTTGGGCTGCAGTTTGCGCGTGTGCAGTTCACCTCCGACCTGATGCCCAGCGACCTGACGGGCGTGTCGGTCTACGAGCGGGAACAGCAGGCCTTCGTGTTCCACCCGGGGCCGGTGTTCACGCAAGTGCTGCTGGCCGACGAGATCAACCGCGCCAGCCCGCGCACCCAGAGCGCGCTGCTCGAAGCCATGGAGGAAAAACAGGTGACGGCCGAGGGCAGCACCCACGCCCTGCCCGCACCATTCTTAGTCATTGCCACGCAGAACCCACAGGACCAGCTGGGTACGTTCGCCCTGCCCGAGAGCCAGCTCGACCGCTTCCTGATGTGCATCTCGCTGGGCTATCCCGATCGCAGCGCCGAGCGCCAGCTGCTGGCCGGCCAGGATAGGCGCACGCTGGCCGACACGCTGCCGGCGCTGCTCGACGAAGCGGCGCTGGCCGGCCTGCAGCAGCAGGTGCAGGCGGTGCACACGGCCGGGCCACTGCTCGACTACGTGCAAGACCTGATCGCGGCCACCCGCTCTGGCCAGTGGTTTGTGCAGGGCCTGTCGCCGCGCGCCGGCATTGCGCTGGTACGCGCTGCCAAGGCGCAGGCGCTGATGGCCGGGCGCGACTACGTGGCGCCCGACGACGTGCAGGCCATCATCGTCCAGACCATGGCGCACCGCCTGGTGCCCGTGGGCGAATCCGGGCGCAGCGCAGTCGCCCAGCTGCAGGCCATGGTCGAGGCGACGCCGCTGCCCTGAAAGCCTATCTGCCCACATGCCCTCCCCAACCGCTCTTGCGCGCCAGCGCTGGCACCAATGGTGGCTTGCGCGCCTGCCGCGCAGCGACAGCCTGCAGCTGACCCAGCGCATGGTCTACATCCTGCCCACCGGCGCGGGCTGGATGCTGGCGCTGACGCTGCTGGTGCTGCTCATCGCGTCGATCAACTTCCAGCTCAACCTGGGCTATCTGCTGACCTTTCTGCTCGCCGGCACCGTGGCCGCCGGCATGGTGGTGAGCCACGCGACGCTGCGCGGCCTGCAGCTGCACCTGGCGCCGCCCGCGCCCACTTTTTTGGGCGCGGCGGCCCAACTGCAACTGCAGCTGACCAACACGCGCCGGCGCCCGCGCCATGCGGTCGGCGTGTCGGTGCAGGGCAGCGGCCAGTGGAGCTGGGTCGACGTGCCGGGCCAGAGCAGCACCAGCATGGCCATCGCCTTCACGCCGCGCCAGCGCGGGCTGCAGGCGGTGCCGGTGCTGCGGTTGCAGACGCGCTACCCGCTGGGCGCGTTCCGCGTATGGGCGTTGTGGCGTCCGGCCGCGCAGGTGCTGGTCTACCCCCGCCCCGAGGCTCCGGCGCCGGCGCTGCCACAAGGCACGCCGCAGCCCGGCACCGGCCTGGCCACGCCGCTGGGCGGGCAGGAAGAAGCCGACGGCGTGCGCGCCTACCGCCGCGGCGACGCCCAGCGCCTGATCGTCTGGAAGAAGGCCGCCAACCTGCTGGCCACCGGCGCGGGCGAGCTGGTCAGCCGGGACAGACAGGCCTCGCATCGCCGCCAGCTGTGGCTGGACCTGGCAGCCACCGGCGTTCCCGGAACCGAGGCGCGCCTGTCGCGCCTGGCCGCCTGGGTGCTGCAGGCCGATCGGCTGGACTTGCCCTATGGCCTGCGCCTGGGCCCGGCCACTCGCATCGAGCCGAGCAGCGGGTCGGCCCAGCGCAGCCGCTGCCTGCAGGCACTGGCGCTGCATGAAACCGCTGACACCACGCCCATGCACCGCGCAGCCACGGCACCCGACAGATGAGCACGCAACACCTGAGCGCCCGCTTGCACGCGCTGCCGCGCGACAGCCGCGACACACTGTTTCTGCTGTGCGTGGTGGCCGCCTGCCTGGTGCCACTGGCGGGCGAAATCCCGACGTGGTCACTGCTGATGGCGGCCACGCTGCTGCTATGGCGCGGCTGGCTGGCCTGGCGCCAGCGCCCATTGCCCGGGCGCTGGGTCATGGCGGCACTGCTGGCCCTGGCGGTGGCGCTGACATGGCGCAGCTACCGCACCATCCTGGGGCCGGACGCCGGCGTGACGCTGGTCGCGATGCTGCTGGCGCTCAAGACCCTGGAACTGCGTGCGCGGCGCGACGCCATGGTGGTGTTCTTTCTGGGCCTGTTTACGCTGCTGGCCAATTTCTTCTTCTCGCAATCGCTGGCCACCGCGCTGCTCATCGTGCTGGCGCTAATGGGCCTGTTGACTACGCTGGTCAACGTGCACCGCATCGTTGGCCGCCCACCGCTGATCGCGTCGCTGCGCACCGCTGTCGCCCTGGCTGCAATGGGCACACCCGTCATGCTGGCGCTGTTCCTTCTGTTTCCGCGCATGGCCCCGCTGTGGAGCCTGCCGGCGGACAAGATGAGCGGGCTCAGCGGCCTGTCGGGCGAGATGCACGTGGGTGATCTGGCGCAACTGGCGCTGGACGACAGCGTGGCGCTGCGGGTGCGGTTCGACACCCCGGGCGGCCAGCCGCCGCCGCAGTCCAGCCTGTACTTTCGTGGCCCGGTGCTCAGTGCCTTCAACGGGCGTGACTGGTACGCGCTGGGCACGCCCCAGGCGCAAACGACCACTTGGGCGGCGCCCGCCCCCGCCCGGCTGAGCGTGGCAGGCCCGCCGCTTCGCTACGAGGTCACGCTCGAACCCAGCCAGCGCAGCTGGCTGTTCACGCTGGACGCGGCGCTGCAGCCGCCCGGCATGCCTCATGGCTGGGTCGCGCTGATGGCGCCCGACCTGCACTGGCGCACGACGCGCCCCATCGTCAGCGTGCTGCGCTACCAGGCGCAAAGCCATCTGCAGTTTCGCCACGGTCCGCAGCAGGCAGACGCCAGCCTGCGCCCCTATCTGCAGTTGCCGCCCCAGTCCGACCCGCGCACCCGCCAGTGGGCCGCGCAATTGCGCGCCGACCCACAACTGACCGAAGGCGGCACGCCCGCGCTGGTGGGCGCCGTGCTGCAACACCTGCACACGGGCGACTACCGCTACACGCTGCAGCCCGGGGTGTACGGCGAGGACACTGCCGACACCTTCTGGTTCGACCGCCAGGCGGGGTTTTGCGAGCACATCGCCTCGGCCTTCGTGGTGCTGATGCGAGCCATGGAGATTCCGGCGCGCATCGTCACCGGCTACCAGGGCGGGCAGATGAACACCATCGACGGCTACTGGACCGTGCGCCAGAGCGACGCCCATGCCTGGGCCGAAGTCTGGATGCACGAGCGCGGCTGGGTGCGCGTCGACCCGACGGCAGCCATTGCGCCCGAGCGCATCGAACGCTTCGAGCGCCTGCAGGCACCACGCGGCGCGCTTGGCACTGCCGTGCGCAACGTGGTGGCACCCGGCCTGCTGCTACAACTGCGCGCGCTGTGGGAGGCGGCGGACAACCGCTGGAACCAGTGGGTGCTGAACTACACGCAGGAGAGCCAGCTCGACCTGCTCAAGGCGCTGGGCATGTCCGCGCCCGACTGGCGCGACCTGGTACGCCTGCTGGGCCTGGGCGTGCTGGGCGCGGCCGCCCTGATCGGCGGCTGGGCGCTGTGGGAGCGCCACCACCACAACCCCTGGCAGCGTTTGCTGACACGTACCCGCGCACGGCTTGCGCGCGCCGGCCTGGCCTTGCCGCCCCACTTGCCGGCGCGCAGCCTGGCCACACAAGCCCATGGATATTTCGGCGGCGACGCGGACGACGTCGTGCTCTGGCTGCTGGCGCTGGAGCAGGCACGCTTTTCAGACCATCCAGAGCGCAGCCTGCGGCAGCTGCAACGCCAATGGCGCCGCCTGCGCTGGCCCGCCCCCGGGCGAGCCGCCGTCAGGCCAGAAACACCACAGCAACCGTCGCGACACCCAGCGCCAGGGTAATGGCCAGCCCGGTGCGCAGGCGCGCCAGCACGCTGGCGGCCGCAGCCCAGTCGCCTGCGGCCGCGCGCTGCTCCAGGCGGTCGAACAAACCGAAGTACTGGTAGACCAGCAGCGCCATCATTACCAGGCCCAGCGTTGACATCAGCGTCCAGGCCAGCGGCATCCGAAAGCCGCCGTCTGCATGAAACGACACCATGCCGATCATGCCCAGGCCGCTGAGCAGGGCCAGCAGCGCCGCAATGGCGACGGCAGGCAGAAAGCGCTGCATCACGCGCGCCAGGCTGGCCACGCGCTCTTGTTCGGCCAGCGGGCGCAGCGCCGGGTACAGCAGGCCGACGGCAAAGAACAGGCCGCCCACCCAGGCAACGATAGACAGGACGTGCAGAAATTTCAGGAGGTTGTACATCTGTGAAACGATGGTGTGCGGGCTGCCGCCCGGCAGCGCATGCCACAGCCGCCGCAACTGCGGCAGCCTGAAGTCAGCGGGGGTTATTTGTTCAGGCGGTCGAGCTCGCGGCGAATGCCCGCGGCGTCGGCCTCTGCGCGGTCGAGCTGCGCCTTGATCTCTGCGGTGCGCTCGGCGTAGCCCTGGGGATTGCGCAGCTCCAGCGCCGTGCGGTTGGGCGTGCCGCCGTTGTACTCGGCGCGCAACTCCTGCGCTCGGGCCTCGGTCTTGCGCAACTCGGCCTCCAGAATGGCGCGCGCATCGGCGTCGCGCGCGCGCTGGTCGTCAGCGCTCACGCGCGGCGCATTGGCAGGCGTGGCGGCACGGCTGGCCGGCGCCGCCGATGCGGCAGGCGCGGCCTTGGGCGTCGATTCCAGCACCGTCACGTTGCCGCCCTGCACCTGCTTGCAGCCACGCTCGCGCGCCTGCGCCGCATCGTTGGTGTATTCGTTGCCGCAGCGGTAGATTTTGTCCTGCGCCAGCGCCGGCTGCGCCAGCGCAGCCAACAGAGCCGCCAGCACGGTTGCCAGGAATCGAAACTTCATGGTTGGCCTCCCTGCGGGCCCTGGGCCCATGCCATGTTCATTGGATCCGCAGTATCGCCCAAGCCGTGGACGCAGCCTGCACGAGCCAGCCTGCGCGTCACAGCGAGTAGTACATCTCGTATTCCAGCGGATGGGGCGCCATGCGAAAGCGCTGCACCTCGGCCATCTTCACGTCGATGTAGGCGTCGAGCATGCTGTCGGTGAACACGCCACCACGCGTCAGGAAGCCGCGGTCGCGATCCAGCGCCTCCAGCGCCTGATCCAGACTGTGGCACACCGTCGGTACCAGCCGGTCTTCCTCCGGCGGCAGGTGGTACAGATCCTTGGTTGCAGCCTCGCCCGGGTGGATCTTGTTCTCCACACCGTCCAGGCCCGCCATCAGCAGCGCGGCAAAGCACAGGTAGGGATTGGCCAGCGGGTCGGGGAAGCGCGCCTCGACGCGGCGCGCCTTGGGATTGGCGACGTAGGGAATGCGGATCGACGCCGAGCGGTTGCGCGCGCTGTAGGCGAGCTTGACCGGCGCCTCGAAGCCCGGCACCAGTCGCTTGTAGCTGTTGGTCGTCGGGTTGGTGATCGCGTTGAGCGCGCGGGCATGCTGGATCAGGCCGCCGATGTAGTACAGCGCGAAGTCCGACAGGCCGGCGTAGCCATCGCCGGCGAAGAGGTTCTTGCCATCCTTCCAGACCGACTGGTGCACATGCATGCCCGATCCATTGTCGCCCGCATAGGGCTTGGGCATGAAGGTGGCCGTCTTACCGTAGGCGTTGGCGACGTTCCAGATCACGTACTTCATGGTCTGGGTCCAGTCGGCGCGCTGCACCAGCGTGGAGAAGCGCGTGCCGATCTCGTTCTGCCCGGCGCCGCCGACCTCGTGGTGGAAGACCTCCACCGGAATGCCCATTTGCTCGAGCAGCAACACCATCTCGGCGCGCATGTCCTGCGTGCTGTCCACGGGAGGCACCGGCATGTAGCCGCCCTTGTTGCCCGGGCGGTGACCACGGTTGCCGCCTTCCAGGCGGGTACCGCTGTTCCACGGCGCCTCGTACTCGTCAATCTCGAAGAACACGCGCCCGGGCTCGTTGCACCAGCGCACGCCGTCGAACAGGAAAAATTCCGGCTCGGGCCCGAAGTACGCGGTATCGCCCAACCCGGAAGCCTTCAGATAGGCCTCGGCACGGCGGGCAATGGAACGCGGATCGCGCTCATAGGCCTTGCCGTCGCCGGGCTCGACCACGTCGCACTGCAGGATCAGCGTGGTTTCCTCGAAGAACGGATCGATGTTGGCCGTCTCGGGATCGGGGATCAATTGCATGTCCGACGCTTCGATGCCCTTCCAGCCGGGCATGGACGAGCCGTCGAACGCATGCCCGGCCGTGAACTTATCCTCATCGAAATGCGACACCGGTACCGTCGTGTGATGCTCCTTGCCGCGCGTATCGGTGAAGCGCAAGTCAACAAACTTGACTTCGTTCTCCTTCACCATATTCATCACGTCTGCAACGGTTTTGGCCATCAAGGTTCTCCAGAAAAAACGGTCGCACGCCCCACATCCAGCGGCGGGGGGCGGTCGACACCTGAAAGGGTGAAATTCTATAGGCGCAGGGCAGGCGCCATTCACGCACGACTACAAATCGCGCGTTGTTTGCGGCCCCATCCTCAGTCCCGTGGCGATCAAAGCTTGCAACAGCTCATTCCACGCCGGCGGCACGAGCACGGCCGCGCCCTTGACCCCGAGCTCGATGTGCGCGCCATGTACCGGGTGATCGACGCTGGGCAGGCTGAAAACCCTCACTCCTGGATGGCGCGCCTCGATCTGCAGCATCAGCGGCGTCAGCACCGACTCCATCGCGCCATACAGCACGACCGACTGCTCGCGTTGCGGTTGGCGGTGGAACCACTGCGTGCAGCGCTGCTCCAGCACCCATTCGATCATCGGCCACGCCATGACCGGGAAGCCGGGGGCGAAGTGCACCGCACCGCCGTTCGCACCGGCGCACGAGAACCCCGGAATCTTGTTGTACGGATTGGGAATGATGCTGGCGCCTTGCGGAAACACGCCCATTTGCAGCCGCTGCACATTGTCGGCACGCTCGGGCTCGAACGGTACGCCCTGCTCCCGCGCCGTATCCTGCATTCGCTCGCGAATCAGCGCCTGGGCCTGCGGATGGGGCAGCAGCGGCACCTGCAGCGCCTGCGCCGCGCACTGGCGGGTATGGTCGTCGGGCGTGGCGCCAATGCCTCCGCAGCTGAAAACCTGGTCGCCCGACGCAAACGCCCGGCGCAAGGCCTCAGTGATGCGCGGCCGGTCATCGCCCACATAGTCCACATGGGACAACGCCAGGCCGCGCTGCGCCAGCAGTTCGATCACCTTGGCCATGTGTTTGTCCTGACGCTTGCCCGACAAGATTTCGTCACCAATGATGATCAGGCCGAAATGCATGGTTATTGCACCTCATCGGACAAGACCGACGCGGATACAGACGGCGGTAAATCGCGCTGCTGCAGCGCACGCAGCTGCGCCAGTGCGGCGAGGCAATAGTGGGCGAACCACAGCGAGGTGAAGGCAAAGATCAGCATGTAAATCCACAGCGCCAACGGGATCAGGACGAAAAACAGTGCTGCAAACAGCAGTCCCGAGATCCAGACGATGCCCGGCGCCGCGCTGAGAAAGCCCGTGCACACCCCCATCAGCAGCAGCGGCAGCCGGTGGCGGCGCAGCACATCCCTGCGCTCCTCGCGGCTGGCGTGCTCAGCCAGCGCATCAAACGCCATGATCCGAAAGGTCAGCCAACCCCAGATCAGCGGCGGCAGGATCAGAATCAATGGCGGTATCAACCACAGCGGGAGCGACACCACAAAGCCAATGACCGCAGCCGCGGTCGACCCCAGCGCCCACATCAAGCTGCTGGCCAACGTCCCGCCTTGCTTGCGCTCCAGATCAGGAAAGCGCCGCTGCGCCACCAGATTCACGAAACTTGGCGTGAGCCACAGGGTGACCAGCAGCAAACAGGCAATGATGATTACCGGGATGGCCAGAATCAGGACGAAAAGAGGTGCCAACACGGCAGGAACGCCGCTCACGCCCCAGGTCTGCAAGTGCCCCAGCAGCCACTGCATACCCCAGGCATGCTCCAGCAACGCCTGCGCTGCGCTGGTCACCGGCGTCCAATAAAAGTACCAGGCAGCCCAGGAAGCCAGCGTTATGACGAGCAGCGGCAGCAACGTCAAGACAATGACGCGCGGCATCAGGCAATACAGCAGGGCACGCCAGGCAGAGTCCAGCCAGAGATTCATGGGGCGCAAGCATAACGCGCCCGCCTCGCCATATCAGGACAACAGTGCGAGATCTGCAGACGAAAGCCAACGCCACTGCCCAGGCGCAAGATCCGGCGGCAACACCAAGCCTCCAATGCGTGAGCGATGCAGCGCCTCCACACGATTCCCGACGGCAGCAATCATTCTTTTGACCTGGTGGTATTTCCCTTCGGTCAGCGTCAAATCGATGTGGTGCATGCCGCGCTGCATGCAGCCTGCGGCGCGCACGGGCTTGGGGTCGTCGTCGAGCACCACACCATCGAGTAGCTGTCGAATCTGAGGCTCCTGGACGGGATGCTTGGTCGTCACCTCATAAAGCTTTGCCACCTGCTTTTTTGGTGACCCCATCCGGTGGATGAACTGCCCATCGTCGCTGAGCAGAAGCAAGCCCGTCGTATCCTGATCAAGGCGCCCCACTGCTTGCACGCCGGCCACTTTGCCCTTGCTGGGACGTTGACGCAAAGGCGCCGGCAGCAACGAATACACACTTGGCCATACCGAAGGCTTTTGCGAACACTCCACGCCTGCGGGCTTGTTGAGCATGATGAACGCCTTCTCATGTACAGGCCAGTCCACACCCTGCACTCGTAAAACCAGATTGATCGGATTCAACTCTTGCGCAGCATCGGTACAAGGCCGTGCTTCGCTTTCACCTGCCCAGGAAATCTGAACCTGGTTTTGCTGCACCAAACCCGCACAAATGCGGCGCGTGCCAAATCCCTGGGAATAAAGAATGTCCTGAAGCTGCATCAACCGGCACCTGTATTTGAAATCCCCAAACGCCGAACCCCCAGCACGCTTTGCGTACTGGGGGTTGGTCTAATAAGAGCCTGACGATGACCTACTTTCACACGGGGATCCGCACTATCATCGGCGCGAAGTTGTTTCACGGTCCTGTTCGGGATGGGAAGGGGTGGTTCCAACTTGCTA
>NZ_BAABBP010000050.1:0-14539 GCF_039538025.1 Comamonas faecalis | reverse complement strand
GAGCACGGGGATGAGTGCGCCCGAAAGCAGGGCGCGGGCCGCCAAAAGGGGCAAAACGCCCCGATCGGCGGGCAAAAAAATAGTTGCCCCTGCCGAAGTCAACTCAAATTCCATCATCTGAAAAATAACCCAGGCGTAGCACGCCTGGAGGTGAGTTATTCAGAGCATCCTTAACAGGCCCTAGGCCTTCTACGACCGGGGCGCCTCGGCCTGGCGCGTGACCGACAGGCCGGCCTGGCCCGGGCTCTGCCAGCGGCCGTCGATCAGCAGCTCGCAGGGCGCAAAGCGGGTCTTGTAGTTCATCTTGGCGCTCTCCTGGATCCAGTAGCCCAGGTAGACATGAGGCAGGCCCAGCGCGCGTGCCTGCTGGATCTGCCACAGCACGCCGTAGGTGCCGTAGCTGCCCGCGTCGTCGGGGTCGTAGAAGGTGTAGACGGCCGACAGCCCGTCTTCGAGCACGTCGACGATGGACACCATCCTGAGCGCGCCGGCATGGCCGTCGCTGGCGGGATCGCGGAACTCCACCAGGCGCGAGTTGACCCGGCTTTGCAGCAGAAACTGGGTGTACTGGTCGATGCTGTCCTGGTCCATGCCGCCGCCGGCGTGGCGCGCCATCTGGTAGCGCAGGTACAGCTGGTAGTGCTCGGGCACGAAGCCCAGGCGCAGCACGCGCGCCTGCAGGCCGGCGTGGCGGCGCTGCGCGCGCCGCTGGCTGCGGTCGGGCGTGAAGGCGTCGACCAGCACGCGCAGCGGGGTGCAGGCCTGGCAGTCGTCGCAAAACGGGCGGTAGGTGAACATGCCGCTGCGGCGAAAGCCGCGCGCGACCAGCTCGGAATACACCGTGTTCTGGATCAGGTGGCTGGGCGTGGCCACTTGTGAGCGCGCCATGCGCCCGGACAGATAGCTGCAGGGGTAGGGCGCCGTGGCATAGAACTGCAGGCTTTGGAGCGGAAGTTCGTTGAGCTGGGTCACACCGAGGTCATGGAGGGCAACAACGCGTTCCAGTATAGGGGGCTGAATTGCCAGTCGCAGGCGCCAAGGGTACTGGCGTGGGCAACGTGCTGCAGAAACGCCGCCCGCGTGATCTCGCGTGCGCCCAGCGACGCCAGGTGGGCGGTGTTCTGCTGGCAGTCGATCAGCTGCACGCCCTGCGCGCGGCACAGCGCGACCAGCGCCGCCAGCGCGATCTTGGACGCGTCGCTGGCGTGGGCGAACATCGACTCGCCAAACACCGCCTTGCCGATCGCCACGCAGTACAGCCCGCCGACGAGTTGCCCGTCCACCCAGGTTTCCACGCTGTGGGCGTGGCCCGCGCGGTGCAGCGCAATGTAGGCGTCGACCATGGCAGGAACGATCCAGGTGCCCGACTGGCCCGCGCGCGGCGTGCCTGAGCAGGCGGCAATCACCTGGGCAAAAGCGCTGTCGACGCGGATCTGGCAGCCCGGCGTGGCGCGAAAGCGCTGCAGCGTGCGGCGCAGCGAGCGGTGCAGGCGGAACTCGGCCACGGGCAGCACCATGCGCGGGTCGGGGCTCCACCACAGAATGGGCTGGCCGTGGCTGAACCACGGAAAGATGCCGCCCGCGTAGGCCGCAAGCAGCCGCGGCACGCTCAGGTCGCTGCCGGCGGCCAACAGCCCGGGCGCGTCGGAGCCAGCGCCCCAGCTTTGCGACGCCGGGGGAAACGGGTCTTGCAGTTGCAGCCAGGGCAGGGGCTGGGTCATGGCGCGCGGTGGGGCGGCGGGGGGCCCCTCAGTCTTCCACGTACCAGGCGTCCTTGAGCGCGCTTACCGTGGCCTCGGCCACCTCGGGCTGGGCGGCAAACCAGGCCTGCGTGGCCTGGCGGTCGTCGTCGCTGGCCGAGCCGCAGTCAAAGGCGGTGACGAAGCCCTCGCTGACCCAGCCGGCTGCCGCCAGGTTGCGCGGAGCCAGCAGGTCGCGCACGAAGCGATCCATCAGCGCCTCCTGGGCTTGCGGCTCCAGCGGGGCCTTGAGCTCCAGCTGGTACTCGAAGCCCAGCTCCTGGAATTCGTCGATGCGCATCTTCTTGCGCTGGCGCCGGCTGCGGCGGCGCGTTGGGGGCAGTGCCATGGGGTGTTTCCTTTGTTTCGGTTGGATTGGGTCGCTCAGATGCCCAGCAGCTTGGCGACGTAGTCGGCGTCCTTGTCGCCGCGCCCGGACAGGTTGACCAGGATGTTGCAATCCTTGGGCAGCGTGGGCGCCACGCGCATGGCCCAGGCGACGGCGTGGGCGCTCTCCAGCGCGGGGATGATGCCCTCGACGCGCGACAGGCGCATGAAGGCGTCGAGGCATTCCTGGTCGGTCACGCCCTCGTACTGCACGCGGCCGATGTCCTTCAAATAGCTGTGCTGCGGGCCGACGCCGGGGTAGTCCAGGCCCGAGGCGATCGAGTGCACCGCAGCGGGCACGCCCGGCGCGTCTTCGAGCACATAGCACTTCATGCCGTGGATCTCGCCGGGCTTGCCCACGCTCAGCGTTGCCGCGTGGCGGCCTGGCTTGTCCACGCCTTCGCCCGAGGGCTCGACGCCGACGAGCTTGACGCCCGCGTCCTGCAGGAACGCGGTGAACAGGCCGATGGCGTTGGAGCCGCCGCCGACGCAGGCAGCCGCATAGTCGGGCAGCTTGCCGTGTTTGGCCTGGAACTGCTCGCGTGCCTCGCGCCCGACGATGCTCTGGAAGTCGCGCACCATCATCGGGAAGGGGTGGGGGCCGACGACCGAGCCGATGGCGTAGAGGTAGTCGGTGGGGTTGGTCAGGTATTCCTCGAAGGCGTTGTCCACCGCCTCCTTGAGCGTTGCCGCGCCGCGTGTGACCGGCACCAGCGTGGCGCCCAGAATGCGGATCTTGGTGACGTTGGGGTGTTCTTTTTCGATGTCCACCTGGCCCATGTGGATCTCGCAGGGAATGCCCACCAGCGCGCAGGCCGTGGCCAGCGCCACGCCGTGCTGGCCGGCGCCGGTCTCGGCGATCACCTTTTTCTTGCCCATGAACTTGGCCAGCAGCGCCTCGCCCAGGCAGTGGTTGATCTTGTGCGCGCCAGTGTGGTTCAGGTCTTCGCGTTTGAGGTGAATCTGCGCGCCACCCAACTGATCGGACAGGCGCCGGGCGTGAAAGATCGGGCTGGGCCGGCCCACGTAGTCGGCAAACAGCTGGGCCAGCTCGTCCTGGAAGTCCTGCCGCTTGGTGACCTCGGCGTAGGCGGCGGCAATGTCGTCCATTGCCTGCTTGAGGTGCGGCGGCACCAGCTGCCCGCCATAGGGGCCGAAGAAACCGTTGGCATCGGGCATGGGGGCGAAGGTGGTCGTAGTCATCGTCGTGGGCTGCGTGAAGGGTGAAAAAAATGAAGGCCGCAAGGCCACGCAAGATGGTAGCGCCATCCGCGTTGCGCTTCGTGGGCAGGCGCATCAGGGATGTCCTGCATGACGGGGCCGCCGGGCAGCCATTGCCTCTGCGCGTGCAGATGTTGTGGACTGCGCCGGCGCTGCGCACCACAATGGCCGTCGGGTGATGCGCCGCGTGCGGGTATCGCGGGCCGCAAGGCAATCTGGCCCTACAATCCGCCGCTGCGCCACCAGCGCAAGAGGGGCAGCACGCCGCACCCACCCCGTGCGGCAGCTGCCCTGTCATACAACAAGGCGCGCGACACAATCGCGCGCATGGAGACCGTGGATGACATCGCACACAGCGTTGAAGCTGCATGTGCCCGAGCCGACTGGGCGTCCGGGCCACAAGACAGACTTCTCCTACCTCAGCGTATCGCCGGCCGGCAGCATACGCCGCCCCCCACCCGACACCCCCGCGGCCGACACCGCAGACCTGGCGACCAGCCTGGTGCGCGTGCTCGATGACGACGGCCAGGCGCTTGGCCCCTGGGCCCCGGCCATGCACCCCGAACGCCTGCGCCGCGGCCTGCGCGCGATGATGAAGACGCGCGTCTTCGACTCCCGCATGCTGCTGGCGCAGCGCCAGAAGAAGCTGTCGTTCTACATGCAGTGCCTGGGCGAGGAGGCCGTGGCCGTCGCCCACTCCATGGCGCTGCAGGACGGCGACATGTGCTTTCCCACCTACCGCCAGCAGGGCCTGCTGCTGGCGCGCGACGACGTCTCGCTGGTGGAGATGATCTGCCAGCTGATGAGCAACACGCGCGATCCGATCAAGGGGCGCCAGCTGCCGGTCATGTATTCGTACAAGCGCGCCGGCTTTTTCAGCATCTCGGGCAACCTGGCCACCCAGGTGCCCCAGGCGGTGGGCTGGGCCATGGCGTCGGCCATCAAGGGCGACACGAAGATCGCGTCGGCCTGGATCGGCGACGGCTCTACGGCCGAGAGCGACTTCCACACCTCGCTCACTTTTGCCCACGTCTACCGCGCTCCGGTCATCATCAACGTGGTCAACAACCAGTGGGCCATCTCCACCTTCCAGTCGATCGCCGGCGGCGAGGGGACGACGTTTGCCCAGCGCGGCGTGGGCGTGGGCATTGCCTCGCTGCGCGTGGACGGCAATGATTTTCTGGCCGTCTACGCTGCCTCGCAATGGGCGGCCGAGCGCGCGCGCGGCAACCACGGCCCGACGCTGATCGAGTGGGAAACCTACCGCGCCGGCCCGCACTCCACCTCCGACGACCCGAGCAAATACCGCCCGGCCGACGACTGGAAGCGCTTTCCGCTGGGCGATCCGATCGAGCGGCTGAAGAAGCACCTGATCGTGACCGGCGAGTGGAGCGAAGCGCAGCACGAGGCCGCCCAGAAGGAGTTGGAGGCCGAGGTGATTGCCGCGCAGAAGGAGGCCGAGCGCCACGGCTCGCTGCTCGATGGCCGCGTGCCCAGCGCCGCGACCATGTTCGACGACGTCTACAAAGACATGCCGGAGCACCTGCGCCGGCAGCGCCAGCAATTGGGGGTGTGAGCCATGGCAGAGAAAACCAGGCAAGAGTCGGCAGCCGTGCCGATGACCATGATTGCCGCGCTGCGCTCGGCCATGGACGTGATGATGGAGCGCGACGACAACGTCGTCGTCTACGGTGAGGACGTGGGCTATTTCGGTGGCGTGTTCCGCGTCACCGAGGGGCTGCAGGCCAAGTACGGCAAGACGCGCTGCTTCGATGCGCCGATCAGCGAGTCGGGCATCGTCGGCACCGGCATCGGCATGGCGGCCTACGGGCTGCGGCCGGTGGTCGAGATCCAGTTCGCCGACTACGTCTACCCGGCCACTGACCAGATCGTCTCCGAGCTGGCGCGGCTGCGCCACCGCTCGGCGGGCGACTTCACCGCGCCGCTGACCATCCGCATGCCCTGCGGCGGCGGCATCTACGGCGGGCAGACGCACAGCCAGAGCCCCGAGGCCTTCTTCACCCATGTCTGCGGCCTGCGCACCGTGATGCCCAGCAACCCGTATGACGCCAAGGGCCTGTTGATCGCGTCGATCGAATGCGACGACCCGGTGATCTTTCTGGAGCCCAAGCGCCTGTACAACGGGCCGTTCGACGGCCACCACGACAAGCCGGTCGTGCCCTGGTCAAAGCATGCCATGGGCAAGGTGCCCGAGGGTTACTACACCGTCCCGCTGACCAGCGCCGCAGTCGTGCGCCCGGGCAAGGCGGTGACGGTGCTCACCTACGGCACCATGGTCTGGGTGAGCGAGGCGGCCGCGCGCGAGAGCGGCATCGACGCCGAGATCATCGACCTGCGCTCGATCTGGCCGCTGGATCTGGAGACCATCGTCAATTCGGTCAAAAAGACCGGGCGCTGCGTCGTCGTCCACGAGGCCACGCGCACCAGCGGCTTTGGCGCCGAATTGGCCGCGCTGGTGCAAGAGCATTGCTTCTGGCAGCTGGAGGCCCCCATCGAACGCGTGACGGGCTGGGACACCCCCTATCCGCACGCCCAGGAATGGGCTTACTTCCCCGGGCCTTCGCGCGTTGCCGAAGCCCTGAAACGCGCAGTGGAGGCATGACATGGGTATTTACATCATTCGCGTGCCCGACATTGGCGAGGGCATTGCAGAAGTAGAGCTGGTGGGCTGGCACGTCCAGGTGGGCGATGCGGTCACCGAGGATCAGCACCTGGCGGACGTGATGACCGACAAGGCGTCCGTCGAGGTGCCGTCGCCCACGCACGGCAAGGTGCTGGCGCTGGGCGGCGCCCCGGGCGACGTTCTCGCCGTGGGCTCCGAACTGGTGCGCCTGGAGGTCGAGGGCGAGGGCAATCTGAAGGAAGGCGCGGCCACGCATGCGGCGCCTGCGCTGGCAGCGGCGCCTGCTGCGGCACCGCCGGCCGCTCCTGCTCCCGCACCGGCCCCTGTGCACGTACCTGCGCCCGCACCCGCCCCAGCGCACACGCCAGCGCGCTCGGCAGCGGCACCCGCCGCGGCCGTAGCTCGCGCGACGGCGCGCAAGGAGGGCGAGCGCCCGCTGGCATCGCCCGCGGTGCGCCGGCGCGCGCTCGACCTGGGCGTGGATCTGCGCCTGGTGGCAGGCAGCGGCCCGGCCGGGCGCATCACGGCGCACGACCTGCAGGCCTGGGTGGCAGGCGGTGGCCAGGCGGTGGTGCAGGGCGGCTCGTCCTACCGGCAGCGCAACGGCGAGGAGCAGATCCCCGTCATTGGCCTGCGGCGCAAGATTGCGCAGAAGATGCAGGAGGCCAAGCGCCGCATTCCGCACTTCAGCTATGTCGAAGAGGTGGACGTGACCGAGCTGGAAGCACTGCGCCAGCGGCTCAACCAGATCCACGGCGGGGCGCGGGGCAAGCTCACGCTGCTGCCCTTCCTGGGGCGTGCCATGGTGGTTGCACTGCGCGACTTCCCGCAGATCAACGCCCGCTACGACGACGACGCTGGCGTGGTGACGCGCTACGAGGCGGTGCACCTGGGCGTGGCCACGCAGACCGATGGCGGCCTGATGGTGCCGGTGCTGCACCACGCCGAAAGCCTGGATCTGTGGGCGTTTGCCGCAGGCGTGGCCCAGGTGGCCGAGGCGGCGCGCAGCGGCAAGGCCGCGCGCGACGCGCTGAGCGGCTCGACCATCACGCTGACCAGCCTGGGGGCGCTCGGCGGCATCGTCAGCACACCGGTGATCAACCACCCCGAAGTGGCCATCGTCGGCGTCAACCGCATGGTCGAGCGCCCGATGCTGCAGGGCGGCCAGGTGGTGGCGCGCCAGCTGATGAACCTGTCCTCGTCGTTCGACCACCGCGTCGTCGACGGCATGGATGCCGCGCGCTTCATCCAGGCGGTGCGTGCGCTGCTCGAAACCCCGGCCCTGCTGTTCGTGGAGTGAAACCGATATGACGAAAGACATCACGACCAAGCTGCTGGTGATCGGCGGCGGCCCCGGCGGCTATGTGGCGGCAATCCGCGCCGGCCAGCTGGGCATTCCCACGGTGCTGGTCGAGGGCGACAGCCTGGGTGGCACCTGCCTGAACATCGGCTGCATTCCGTCCAAGGCGCTGATCCACGCCGCCGAGGCCTTTGACCAGGCGCGCGCGCAGGCCAAGGGATCGGAGCTGGGCATTCGTGTGGCCGATCCGCAGATCGACATTGCCAAAACCGTGCACTGGAAGGACGGCATCGTCACGCGCCTGACCGGCGGCGTCGGCGCGCTCTTGCGCAAGGCCGGCGTCAAGGTGCTCAAGGGCTGGGCGCATGTCGAGGACGGCAAGACCGTCACCGTGGCGCTGCCGGGCGGCGCCAGCCAGCGCGTGCAGTGCGAGCACCTGCTGCTGGCCACCGGCTCTGAGCCCGTCGAGCTGCCCAGCATGCCGTTCGGCGGCGCGATCTGGTCGTCGACCGACGCGCTCTCGCCCGACGTGATACCGAAGCGCCTGGTCGTCGTCGGCGCCGGCTACATCGGCCTGGAGCTGGGCATGGCCTATCGCAAGCTGGGCGCCGAGGTGACCGTGGTCGAGGCCGCCCAGCGCGTGCTGCCCAGCTACGACGAGGAACTGACCCAGCCGGTGCTCGACGCGCTGAAGAAAAGCGGCGTGGTGCTGCACCTGGCGTGCAGCGTTGCGGGCTGGGACGCCAAGTCGGGTGTGCACGTGCGCACAGCGCGGGCCGACGAGTTCGCGCTGCCGGCCGACCGTGTGCTGGTGGCCGTGGGCCGGCGCCCGCGCACCACGGGCTTTGGCCTGGAAGGGCTGCAGCTGGACATGGCCGGGCGCCACGTCGCGGTCGACGTGCACTGCAAGACCTCGATGCGCGGCGTCTGGGCGATTGGCGACCTGACCGGCGAGCCCATGCTGGCGCACCGCGCGATGGCGCAGGGCGAATGCGTGGCCGAGCAGATCGCGGGCCAGAACCGGCGCTTCGAGCCCGCGGCCATTCCCGCAGTGTGCTTTACCGACCCCGAGGTCGTCGTCGCCGGCCAGACGCCGGCGCAGGCGCGCGCCGCCGGTGTGGACTGCATCGAAGCGGCCTTCCCGTTTGCCGCCAACGGCCGCGCGATGACGCTGCAGTCGAGCAGCGGCTTCGTGCGCGTGGTGGCGCGCAAGAGCGACCACCTCATCCTGGGCTGGCAGGCCGTGGGGCGCGGCGTGTCGGAGCTGTCCGCCGCTTTCGGCCAGTCCATCGAGATGGGCGCCTGCCTGGAGGACGTGGCCCACACCATCCACGCCCACCCGACGCTGGGCGAGGCGGTGCAGGAGGCGGCGCTCAAGGCGCTGGGCCAGGCGCTGCACATCTGATGGGGTACTCCGCCGGGCCGCAGGCCTGGCGGATTCTTCCAAGAGGCGTCAGGCCTGCGCCGCCACCTGCACGGGCGGCTGTGGCAGCCATGCAAAGGCGGCCGCAGACAGTGCCAGCATTGCGGCAATGCCCGCCATGACCCAGGCGTAGGGGTCGGCGCCATGCGCCTCGGCCATCGACGCAATTGCGCCGGTAGCCCACTGCATGGCCGCCACGCCGAGGAACATCGCCATCGTGAACGCAGCCATCGCGCGCCCGGTCAGGTGCGCCGGGTAGGCGGCGCGCACGTCGGCGTACTGCAGCACGATGAAGCCCGACAGCAGCCCGATGGCCAGCATCAGCGCCACGTCCAGCGCGCCGTCGATACCCAGCGCCAGCAGCGCAAACAGGCCCGCGGTCAGCAGCGTGCAGGCGACGAGCCAGCGCCGGCGCGTGGCCGCGCCCGGGTCGATGCGGCCGAACACGATGGGGCCGAACAGCGCAATGACCGACAGCGCCAGCGCCGCGTTGCCGCTGGCCACCAGTGAATAGCCGTGGCGCTCGATCAGCAGCGGCCCCATCCACAGGCCGCGCAGCGAGATCAGCGCAGCGTAGGTGACGCCGCCCAGCGCGACGATGCCCCAGGTGTGGGGCAGGGCGAACAGACCGGCAAAGCGCAGCACCGCCTGGTGCACCGATTCGCGCTCGGCGGCGGGCGGCGCGCCGTGGTGCGCGGCGGGCTCGTGCACACAGCGCGCCATCCACAACCAGGCCAGCGCCGCCAGCACTGCCAGTGCGACGAAGCCGGCGCGCCACGACCACTGCTGCACCAGCCAGGCCAGCGGCGTGCCCGTCAGCAGCATGCCCACCGTGCCCAAACCCAGCGCCAGGCCCGACATGGCGGCAAAGCGCTGCGGCGCGAAGTGGCGCGCAATGAAGACGGTGCACACCAGAAACGCCGGCGCGCAACCCACACCGATCAACACCTGCGCAAATACCAGCGTGCCGTAGCCCGGCGCCAGCGCCGACAGCACGCTGCCGACAATCGCCAGTGGGAACGCCACCAAAATGGTGCGGCGCACGCCGTACAGGTCGATGCCTATGCCCATGAAAAGCTGCATGGCGCCGAAGGCAAAGTGAAACGCCGCGGCAAAAACGCCCAGTTGCTGGGGCGACAGTGCCCAGTCCGTCTGCAGCGGCGCGGCCAGAATGGCCGCTACGGTGCGAAACGCCTGGCTGAGCGAGAAGCCCGAGATCAGCGCCACCAACATCCAGACCAGTGAGCGTGTGGCCATGCCAGAGGGCAGGGCAGTGGAGGAGCGGAGGGTCATGCGTGCAAGAGTCCGTGGCCTGGATGGAAAGTCGATGAAAGCGCCCATTCTCGGGCAGCCTTGGGCTCCGCGGGTCCGGCAGTTGTTGATTTGTGACTGGCGTCGCGTGTGCAGCACGGGGCGGCAGACCGCCGGCCGGGGTACGCCCGAGCAATCCAATGGGCTGTGCCACTTGGCACGCCAGGATGAGCCGCCGGCAGCACCGATAATCTTCTGTTTTTTCCGTAAAACAAGGAAGTGCGCGTGGATACCGTTTTGCTGCTCAAGGCCGCCATCATGGGCGTGGTCGAGGGATTGACCGAGTTTCTGCCCATCTCGTCGACCGGCCATCTGATTCTGGCCGGCGCGCTGCTGGGCTTTGACGACGACAAGGCCAAGGTGTTCGACATCGCGATCCAGACCGGCGCCATTTTTGCGGTCATCCTGGTGTACTGGCAGCGCATCCGCGACACGCTGGTGCAACTGCCCACCCAGCGCCAGGCGCAGCGCTTCACGCTCAACGTGCTGATCGGGTTCTTCCCGGCCGTCGTACTGGGCCTGTTGATGGGCAAGGCGATCCAGGAACATCTGTTCACGCCATACATTGTCGCCAGCACCTTCATCATCGGCGGCCTGGTCATTCTGTGGGCCGAGCGGCGTCAGCAGACCAGCGTGCGCGTAGCCAGCGTCGACGACATGGGGCCGTGGGACGCGCTCAAGGTCGGCCTGGTGCAGTGCCTGGCCATGGTGCCGGGCACCAGCCGCAGCGGCGCGACCATCATCGGCGGCATGCTGCTGGGCCTGTCGCGCAAGGCGGCGACCGACTACTCGTTCTTTCTGGCGATCCCGACGCTGATCGGCGCCGGCGTCTACAGCCTGTACAAGGAGCGCGCGCTGCTGTCGATGGACGACGTGCCGCTGTTCGCGGTCGGCCTGGTTTTCTCCTTCATCAGCGCCTGGCTATGCGTGCGCTGGCTGCTGCGCTACATCAGCGCGCACAGCTTCACGCCGTTTGCCTGGTACCGCATTGCGTTCGGCCTGATCGTCTGGGGGACGGCCGCGTCCGGCTGGATTCAGTGGCATGCCTGACCACTGGCCGCCGGGGCCGCGCCATGGTGTGCGGTGCCGGCGTATGAAGGCCATCGCGGGCACATAATGGCCGCATGCGTTGTCTGCCCTGCCTTCTTGCCTCTGCCGCCACGCTGGCGCTGACCGTGCCAGCCGCCGCCCAGCTGCGCGCGCCGGCCGATCCCAGCCGCGAGAGCTACACCTGGGCGCTGGGGCTGAGGATCGATCACGGTGCCAGCTACATGGGCAGCAACCGGCGCAGTACCGGCGCGCGCCCGGTCATCGGGCTGGAACTGGGGCGGTTCACGATCAGCACGGGCGGCGGCGGGTCGCTGCTGGACTTCGACCAGGATCTGCGTTCATCGTCTGGCGTCACAGCACGCTTGATCGAGCGCGGGCGCTGGCGCCTGAGCGCCGGCCTGCGCCTGGGCGGCGGGCGCAAGAGCGGCGACGACGCGATGCTGCAAGGCCTGCCCGATGTGCGCCGCACGCTGCGCGGGCGGCTGGCGCTGGGTTATGACTTCACGCCCGACGTGTACCTGCGCAGCTCGGTCAACCAGGACTTGCTGGGCCGCGAAGGCGGCGCGACCTGGCTCAATACCGTCAACGTCATCTTTCGCCCCGCCGCGCGCAGCGAGCTGACGCTGGCCGCTGGCTTCACGCTGGCCGACGGCACCTATATGCGCAGCTACTTTGGCGTGCCCGCCGAGCGTTCGGGCGTGACCACGCCGCTGCCGGCCTATCGCCCAAGCGCTGGGCTGTACAGCACGCACCTGGGGTTGGAGCTCAAGACCGCGCTGTCCAACCACTGGATCGCGTTTGGCGGCCTGGGCTATTCGCAGCTGCAGGGGCCGGCGCGGCGCAGCCCGCTGACGCTCAAGTCCGGCAACTACAGCGTGGGCGTTGGCCTGGCCTGGCGCAATTGAATACTTGGCTCATTCCATTTCTATATCGATCGAGTACGCGAAGGTGAAGCGCAGACAGTGCTGTAGCACGACAAGCGAAGCCGACAAAGTAATCGGTTGATATAGAAATGGAATCACACCGCTCGCGGGGTGAGCGCTTCCAGGTTGCGCAGCGCCGCCTCGATGGCCGCGGCCGTTGCCACGGGCTGCTCCATAGGGAACAGGTGGCTGCCGTCGAGCATCATGATGCGCCCCTGCGTGATGCGCTCGGTCAGCGCCATGCCCACCTGGCGCATCTCCAGCGACTGGCGCCCGCCGATGAAGGCCGCCGGGCTGCGCAGCGGGTGGCGGCGCAGCAGCGGCCCCAGGTTGTGCGGCAGCGTGTTGTAGATCTGCGTCTCCACCGCGCGGTCAAACGCCAGCATGCGCCGCCCGTCCTGGTCGACCAGGCCGTGTGTGACGTAGTCGTGCAGCACCTCGGGGTGCCAGCGGGCAAACACCTTCTTGCGCTGAAAATGGGCAAGCGCCTCCTCGGTGCTGGCCCAGGCGTTGCGCCGCGCGCGGCTGATGCGCCCGGGCGTGAGAGCCCCTACCACCTGCGCGCTCTTGGCCACCTGGATGGCGCCGGCGCGCCAGCCACCCACCAGCGGCGAGTCAATCAGAAGCACGCCGCGCGCAAGCTCCGGGTGGCGCGCGGCGGTCATCACGCTCAGAAACCCGCCCAGCGAGTGGCCGACCAGAAATGCCGGCTCGCCGCTGCGCTGCTGCTGCGCGCGGGCAAAGTCGGCCAGCTGCTGCACCAGGTGCGGCCAGTTGCTGCTGACCGGATAGTGTGGGTCGTGCCCGAAGCGCTCGACCGCGCTCACCCCAAAGCCGCGTGCGCGCAACTGCTCGAACAGCAGGCGGTAGGTGCTGGCGGGGAAGCTGTTGGCGTGCGAGAAGATGATCGATGGCATGGAAGAGATGGAGCGCCTGAGGTGCAGCAGCCATCTTCGCATGGGCTTGTGACGCGAAGCTGTCGCCTGCGTTGTTTGGGGTGCCCTTGACATTTTGGTGAACTTGGCGGGATACACCGGCGAGCCGGTGCCGGTGCGCGAATTGCCGACTGCCGATTGGGATGCTGTGACCAGTGCCTGCCTCCGCGGCATGTTTTTGGCGGCCCGCGCTGCCATCCCTTTGCTGGAGCAGGGTACCGATCCCTGCATGGTGTTGACCGCTTCCACCTTTGGTCATCGCGTGATTCATGGGGGTTATGCCGCGTATGCGGCAGCCAAAGCGGGAGTTGTGTCTTTGGGCAAGGCGCTGGCTACCGAGTGCGCCCCGAAGATTCGGGTCAATGTGGTGTCCCCGGGCGTATTCAAAACGGCTTTTCTCACGGGCGGCACCGGCCGCGAAGCGCGCACCAGCCAGGGCATAGATATGCAGACCTATCCGAAGTTCGTGCCACTGCAGCGCCTGGGCGATCCCAGCGAGATGGTCGGGCCCATTCTGTTTCTGGCGGGGCCAGCGGCAAGCTATATCACCGGGCAGGTATTACATGTCAACGGCGGCATCTGGGCGCCCTGAGCGTTTGCCATGCCTTTTTCTACGCAACCAGGAGCAGACCCGATGGGCGATGTGAAACACCCTGAACTCGTTACTAGCTTTATTGACGGCGCCTTTGTGCCGCCGGCTACGGGCGGCCACCGATTGGACGTCATCAACCCCAGCACGGAAGAGCGACAGGCCCAGTTGTGTGAGGCTGATGATCGAGAGGTTGGCCGCGCCGTTCAGGCGGCAGCAACGGCGTTCGAGCAGGCGCGCTGGCATGGCTTGCCCGTGGAGCAGCGCGCTGCCATCCTGCGGCGCGTGGCCGACCTGGCAGAGCAACACAGCGCTGAGCTGTGCTATCTGGAGTCACTGGATCTGGGAATACCGACGCGCGTGGCTGCGGCCATGGTCACCGCTCGGGTGGCGCGCAATTTCCGTTTCTACGCCGACTCGCTCAGCCAGGCTGCCGAGCGCGCTGTACGGCTCGACGATCAGTTCCAGCGCTATGTGCACCGTGATCCCGTAGGCGTTTGCGGCCTGATTTCGCCCTGGAACGCTCCGTTGATGCTGGCCACCTCCAAGATCGCGCCGGCTTTGGCCTTTGGCAATACCTGCGTCATTAAACCGTCCGAATACACGCCGCTGGCATTGGCGCGTTTCATGACCTTGCTGCTCGAAGCGGGCGTGCCGGCCGGCGTCGTGAATATGGTCAATGGCCGTGGCCACGTTACCGGCGCAGCGCTCACTCAACATCCGCAAGTTGGAATGCTGTCATTTACTGGCGGTGGCGCGGCGGGACGCGCCATTGCTGCGGCTGCCGGTCAAGGTCTCAAAAAATGGGATCTGGAGTTGGGCGGCAAGTCTGCCTGCATCATCTCCGACAGCGCTGACCTCGATGCAGCGCTGGACGGCAGCTTGCTAGGTAGTCCGCCCTGAACAACTCACAAGCCGTTGATCTGACTGGTGATTCTTCGGATTGATGGGTACACGATTTGCAAGGTATGGTTTTGCCAGTACCTGTTTTCTTGCAAATTTCTCCGAGGATTTGAA
>NZ_BAABBP010000049.1:0-15515 GCF_039538025.1 Comamonas faecalis | reverse complement strand
CCGCACTGCGGCTTTATTGCGCCCGCTTCGGGCTGTCGATGCAGGCTGTCATTGCTGTGCTGCTCGCCGCTTCGCATGAGCACCAGCCTGCCGGCAGTTGAAAACGGAATTGTTCAGGGCGGACTACCTACAACCTTGTCACCAATCTGTCTCAGCTGTAGGGGCGCCAAGTGCTAACCCGGCAGTCCACACGGACGCTGCGCGATAAAGCCGCGCAGCGCCGGTGACTTCTTCGCCGTCTCACAAATAGACGAAAACGGCTGTCCATTGTTCGTGGCGTGCTGCCGCCGAGCCGCCCCCTCCCCCCCGGAAGCCACCCGCCCGCTGTGGCCATTCGCCCATCAGCCGCGGCGGCTGCGTAAACTGGCGGCTACCGAAGCCCATCCGGCCCCCTGTTTCTGCACCAACGAGGTTTTCATGCACGTCCTGCAATTTCACACCCCCGCCAACAAACCCGACACGGCCCTGGTCACCAGCCTGCTGCGCCCCATCGACGCCCAGCCCGAGGTCAAGTTCGACCGCGAGCACAACGTGCTCGAAGTGATTTCAGACGCCGACGCCGAACAGGTTCTGGCCGTGCTGACCCAGCTCGGCTGCGAAGCCCAGCAGTTGGAGACCATGGTGCACGTCAGTGGCGGCAGCACCTGCTGCGGCAGCTGCGGCGGCTAAAAAACAATCCAGCAAACTGCAAGTTTGCGGTCGAGCCAAGGCGCAAAGCCGCTGGCAGGACGGTTCGTCGCAACCGCCCGCCAGCGGCTTCACTTATGGCGCCGCATTTTTCACTGCCTTGTTGACTGCGCCCGCCCCGAGCGCCAGGCGCCCCACAGCGCAATCAAGCCCGGCACCAGAATCAGCGCCCAGATGATTTTTTCGAGGTTGTCGCGCACCCACGGCAGGTTGCCGAAAAAGTAACCGGCAGACACCACACCCAGTACCCACAGGCAGGCGCCGCCGATGTTGAACGCGGTAAAGCGCGTCCGCCCCATGGCCGCCACGCCGGCGACAAAGGGCGCAAACGTGCGGATGAATGGCATGAAACGCGCCAGCACGATGGTGATGCCGCCATAGCGCTCGTAGAACGCGTGGGCCTGGTCGAAGGCTTTTTTGTTGAACCAGCGCGAATCCTCCCACTGGAACACCTTGGGCCCCAGCCAACGCCCGATCTGGTAGTTGCTCTGGTCGCCGGCAATCGCAGCGATCAGCAGCACCGTGCAAGCCAGCGTGAAGTCCAGCATGCCCGTGCCGGCCAGCGCGCCGACGATGAACAGCAGCGAGTCGCCCGGCAGGAACGGCATCACGACGACGCCGGTCTCGACGAAGACGATGACGAACAGCAGCACGTAAACCCACATGCCGTAGCTGGCCACAAAGGCCTGCAGGTGCTTGTCCACGTGCAGGATGAAGTCAATCAGAAACGCAATGATGTCCACGGGCCAAGCCTCTTCGTTGTCGGGTCGCGGCGCGTAATGTACCCGTCTGCACCGCCATGCCGCGCCGGGGCGGTTACTGGCAAATGCTCACACTTGCACGCAATCAGCAACCCAATCGCCATGTAGGCTTCACACGCTGGCGCCACAGTGCAGCCATGCGCTGCCACCGGGCGCGCACATTCCCTCCATCAGAAAGAACCTGCTGCATGACCTCGCAATACACGCCCATCCTCCGCACCCTGGCCCTTGCCGCCGCCCTCGCCGGCGCCCTTGCGCTCGGTGGTTGCGCGCACCGTCCGACCAACGCCCAGATCGGCACCGGCGTGGGCGCGGTCGCTGGCGGGCTGGTGGGCAGTGCGGTGTTCGGCTCGACGCTGGGTACCGTCGGCGGTGCCGCTGCCGGCGCGCTGGTAGGCAACGAGGTGGGCAAGAACAACGACCGCAACAACGGCAACAAGCGCGGCAACCGGGGCCGCCGCTGAAGCCTCCAATCCCGGCGCCTACAATCTCCGCGTGACTGCCGCCCTGCCTCCCGACTCCCCCTTTTCTCCCCCCACCTTGCCGCGCCGCGCCATCCGCGACCTGCCCGACGAACTGGTCAGCCAGATCGCCGCTGGCGAGGTGGTCGAGCGCCCGGCGTCGGTCGTGCGCGAGCTGGTCGACAACGCGCTGGACGCCGGCGCCAGCCAGGTCACGCTGCGCCTGGTGGGCGGCGGCGTTCGCCTGATTGCGGTCGAGGACGACGGCAGCGGCATTCCCCAGGCCGAGCTGGCCGTGGCGCTGCGCCGCCACGCCACCAGCAAGATCACCAGCCTGCACGACCTGGAGAGCGTTGCGACCATGGGTTTTCGCGGCGAGGCGCTGGCAGCCATCGCCTCGGTCAGCGAGCTGACGCTGTGCTCGCGCACCGGCGATCAGGCCAGCGCCTTTGCGCTGGCCGCACGCAGCGGCGAGTTGCGCCCGGCCGCGCGCGGCGTGGGCACGACGGTCGAGGTCAAGGAGCTGTTCTTCAGCACGCCGGCGCGGCGCAAGTTCCTCAAGAGCGACGCCACCGAGCTGGCGCACTGCGTCGAGGCCGTGCGCCGCCACGCGCTGGCGCGCCCCGATGTGGGTTTTGCCATCTGGCACGAGGGCCGGCTGGTGCAGCAGTGGCGCGCCTGCGGCCCACTGCACGACGCGCAGGCGCTGGCGCGGCGCCTGGCCGACGTGCTGGGCGAGGCTTTCGTCACGCAGTCGCTGGCGCTTGAGCACAGCGCCGGGCCGCTGACCCTGCACGGCCGCGCGGGCCTGCCCGACGCCGCCCGCGCGCGCGCCGACCAGCAGTACTGCTACGTCAACGGCCGCTTCGTGCGCGACAAGGTGCTGCAGCACGCCGCGCGCAGCGCCTACGAGGACGTGCTGCACGGCCAGCGCCAGCCGGTCTATGCGCTGTACCTGGACATCGACCCGGCGCTGGTCGACGTGAACGTGCACCCGACCAAGATCGAGGTGCGCTTTCGCGACAGCCAGGCGGTGCACCAGGCGGTGCGCCGCGCCATCGATCACACCCTGGCCGCGCCGCGCGCGCAGGCACTGGCAGCGCATGCGGAAAGCAGCGGCGCGCCCAGCACGGCCGCCATGCCGCCCGCGGCAGCCCAGCGCCCCGCCCCGCCCGCGTGGCAGGCGCAAAGCCGGCTGCCGCTGGCCGATCAAGCCGGCCACAAGGTCAGCGACCTGCAGCTGCTGTGGGGCGCGCCGGCACAGCGCGGCCCGGATGCGGCGCCCATTGCCCCATCCGCCGCGCCCGCTGCCTGCGCCATCGCCACGGCAGCGCTGCCGCAGGCCACCACATTCACACCCGCCACCGCACCGGCCGACACCCCGGACGCCCCCATCTGGCCGCTGGGCCGCGCGGTTGCCCAACTGCACGGCGTCTACATCCTGGCCGAGAGCGCGCAGGGCCTGGTCATCGTCGACATGCACGCCGCGCACGAGCGCATCGTCTACGAGCGCCTGAAGGCGCAAATGAACCAGGCAGAACGCATTGCCAGCCAGCCGCTGCTGATCGCCGCCACCTTTGCCGCCACGCCCGAAGAGGTCGCCACGGCCGAGGATCATGCCGACACGCTGGCGCTGCTGGGCCTGGAGGTGACGCCGTTCTCGCAGCGCACCCTGGCCGTGCGCGCGGTGCCGGCGGCGCTGGCGCAAGGCGACGCGGTGGAGCTGGCGCGCAGCGTGCTGGCCGAGCTGAGCCAGCACGACGCCAGCACCATCGTGCAGCGCGCACGCAACGAGATCCTGGCCACCATGGCCTGCCACGGCGCGGTGCGCGCCAACCGCCAGCTGACGCTGGCCGAGATGAACGCACTCTTGCGCCAGATGGAAGTGACCGAGCGCTCCGACCAGTGCAACCACGGCCGCCCCACCTGGCGCCAGTTGTCGATGAAAGAGCTGGACGCTCTGTTTCTGCGCGGACGCTGAACGCGCCCCGGGCACAAGCCCTTTCGGCAGCCGGGCACCGCGCCCTGCCCAATCCCGCGCCCCCATCCTGAAGCGAGCACGTGCACCGTGCTGCAACCGTTTGCGCGCGCCTTCGCTCGCTCACACAACGGCGTGACGGGCGCGCGGCCTGCGGCGCTCGCCCGCAACCATGGCTCTTGCTTCTGCCAAGAGCCGCCGCCCATCGGATCACGGCACCAATGACTGCGGCGAATACGGGTGCCACCGCAAAACGAAGCGAAGACTGGGACTAACCCTAGAAGGTACCAGATGGTACTTTGGGCCCGATAAGGCCAGCCATAGCATGCCGTCACATTGATGCAAATCATTGAAATCGCAGCAATTATGTGATCCGTATTTTTATTCGTATGACAAAAGCAGAAAAACACCATGGCAGGCAAATCTGGATCCTGGTATCCGGGCTTGGTATCGTCATGGGGATTATTTTCGGGATCACACTGAATGCCTTCAGTATATTGACGCTGCCTCTGATGGAGGATTTTCACTCCACCCAGGCCGAGACGGCGCACGGCTCCTGTATTTTCATTCTGACCATGACGCTGGTCATGCCGCTGGCAGGCTGGCTGCTTGACCGCATATCTCCCCGGCTGATCATGGTCTCGGGTGCCGTGGTGACCGGCATCGGCTACAGCCTGGCCGCACAAAGCCAGACACTGGATGCCTTCATTATCGGCATGGCCGTATGCGGCGCCGGGGTGGGCGTATCGACATACATCCCCGCCTTCACCCTGGTTGCGCACTGGGTCGCACCCATTCGCCAGGGCCTGTTTTTCGGCATCATGCTGGCCATCACCTCTCTGGGGGGCATTTTCTTCCCGCTGGTGCTGACTTCCGTGATTTCCGACCACGGCTGGCGCGTTGCCATGCGCATCGGCATTGCGCTGATTTTTCTGGTGTGCATCCCCCTGCTGTGGTGGGTCGTGCGCCTTCCCGGCAACAAAACCGCTGTCGAGCGCAGCGAAAAAAAGGCGTCTTCGTCCGGCTATGCCATCAAGGCGGCCTTGCAACTGCCCATTTACTGGGTGTGGGCGCTCTCCTTCTTCATGATCACGCTGAGCAGCCTGGGGATTTTGATGGGCCTGGTGCCCTACCTGAAGTTCGTCGGCTACACGAGCCAGAGTGCCTCGATGGTCTACGCGTCGATTGCAGCGGCCACCGTGATCGGCAGCCTGCTGTTCGGCTTTCTCAGCACCCGCTACGGGCCCGAGCGCACGTTTCTCGGCGGCCTGGTCGTCAACACCGCCGGGTTGCTGTTTCTCTTCTATGCCGGCACCGCGCACTGGGGCCTGGGTGCGGCTCTGGCTTTCAGCCTGACCTGGGGCACGACCTTCAACCTGGCCAACCAACTGGCCCCGACGCTGCTTCTGAAAATCGTCGGAGACCGCAACTTCGGCAGCCTGCTGGGTATTGGGAATCTGATTTCCGGTATCGGTGCGGCATTGGGGCCAATCGTGTTTTCTCATTTTGTCGACACCACCGGCAACTACGTCATATCGCTGGTCATTTCCATCGGCCTGCTGCTTGCATCCATTCCATTTCTGGGGATCTTTGTCGCCAAACAAAAAACTGCTGCCTGATTGGCAGGTCCAAACCATTATTCCAAGGAGATTTTCAATGAGGAAATACGTTGTCCCGCTGCTCATCGGCGCGATATTTTCATGATCCGCATGGTCCAAAGCCACCCAGGAAGAGATAGACAGCCTTGACAAGCAGAACACCTGCACTGGAGCCGAAAAGCAGGGAACAAAAGAAGGCGTTCCGGAATACTCAGGAAAATGGCTTGGAACTCCGCCGGGCGTGGAATACAAGGCCCATGTCGGCCAGCATCCGACGGACATCTACGCCAGTGAAAAGCCGCTGTTCGTCATCGATGCAAAGAACGTCGACCAATACGCCGATTTCCTGAGCGATGGCCAGAAAGCCATGTTCCAGAAATACCCGGAGACCTTCCGCATTCCGGTCTACCCCGGCCATCGGGACTTCCGCTTCCCGGACGCCGTCTGCGCGGCCGTCCGGAAGAATGCCCAGGAATCGGAAATCATCGACAACGGCCTGGGCGTCAAGGGAAACATGGGGGCCATCAACTTTCCCTTCCCCAAGTCCGGGCTGGAGATTCTGTGGAACACCCTGCTGCCAACCCGCCCGTACACCGAGCACACGCTGCGCGACGTGGCCAACGTGCTGTCCGACGGCACCATCTCCTGGGGTCGCAACGACAACCGGTCGCTGGACATTCCCAACATGCCGGACAACGTGGGCAAGCCAATCGACCGCAACGGCACCATGGCATACGGCATGAACAAGGTGCTGCTGCCGCTGCGCGAGAAGGGCTCGATCTCGATCTCGCAGGAACCGGTCAACTTCGCGGCGAACAAGCGCAAGGCATGGAGCTACGACCCCGGCATCCGCCGTGTCAGGCAGGTGCCGGAATTCGGCTTTGACCAGCCGCTGAGCGGCACGGGCGGCAAGATGACCATCGACTCCGACCTGCTGTTCAACGGTTCGCCCGAGCGCTATGAGTGGAAGTCACTGGGCAAGCGGCAGATGTACATCCCGGCCAATGCCTACAGGATCCACCAGCCGAACATCAAGTACTCCGACCTGCTGGCCAAGGGCCACGCCAACCCCGACTACATGCGCTATGAGCTGCGCCGCTTCTGGGTGGTGCAGGGCACGCTCAAGGAGGGCTTTCGCCACCTGTACCCCAAGCGGGTGCTGTTCGTGGACGAAGACACGGGCCACTCCGTCGCCTCCGACATGTACGACGCCCAGGGAAAGATCTGGAAGCACGCCCTCGTCAACGACTACTACGCCTACGACATCCAGGGCTGGAACACCGGCACGTCGTTCTACCACGACCTCAATTCCGGCAGCTACCTGGCCTACAACCTGTTCCAGGAACGCGAGCGGGGCCCCGTGCTTAACAAGGGCGACTACGTCCCCGGCATGTTCACCCCCGAAGCCGCACGCAGTGCGGGCAACTGAAGCAGGCCACCAGATTCAAGGGACATTCACATGATCAAAAACCAGCAACGGGGCCTGGTCGGCCTGGCGGTTCTGTCGGCCCTGGCGTGCACGCAGGCCTGGGCGGGCACCGAGCCCATTTATTTTGGCGACGGCTACAAGCTGGACTGGCGCCTGAACACCACCTACGCGCTGTCGGTGCGCACCAAGAACCCGGACGCGCTGCTTACCAGCCCCGCAAATTCGGGTGGCAATGACGGCGACAGGGCGTTCAGGAAGGGCGACCTGACCGCCAACCGGGTCTCCGCCCTGTTCGAAAGCACGATCTCCAAGGGCGACAGCGGTTTTGTGTTCTCCGGCAGCACGTTCTACGACGCCGTCTACCACCATCGCAACGCGGTGACCGGCCTGGTGAATCACCCCGGCCCGGTCAATGAGTACACCGACGCGGCCAGGCGCTACCACGGCGGCTACAGCCGCGTGCTCGACGCCTACGCCTACACCTCGTTCGATCTGGGCAGCAGCAGCCGGGCCACACTGCGCGTGGGCCGCCACGCGGTCAACTGGGGCGAGTCACTGTTCTTTCCCAATATCGCGATGGCGCAAGGCCCGTTCGACGGCACCAAGACCGGGGTTCCCGGCACCGAGACCAAGGACTCCATCCTGGCCGAAGACCAGATCTCTGGCTCCATCGCGGTGACGCCGCGCTGGTCGCTGCTGGGCCAGGTGCAGTTCAATTTCCACCCGACGCTGGCTACGGCACCCGGCACGTTCATGAGCACGAGCGATGGTGTAGGCCCGGGCGGCATCTGCCTGGAGTCCTGGGACCCGGGAACCAACCAGTGCGGCTTCGGCCTGCGGCAGGGCGACATCAAGCCGGGCAACACCGGGCAATGGGGCATCGGCACGCGCTACCGGGTGACGGACGACACGGAAGTCGGCCTGTACTACCTGAACTACCACGACAGGACGCCGCTGCCGGTCATCAACTTCGGCGACGAGACCTACCGCATCCGCTACTTCGACAACGTCAAGCTGCTGGGCTCCACGGTCAGCACAACCTTCGGCCCGGTGTCGGCCTATGGCGAGTTCACCTACCGCCGCGGCGCGCCCGTGGTGGTCGGCGACTACGGCACGCCCACCCGCTCCAACATCGGGCAGTTGAACCTGGGTGCCTTCTACAACATCGGCCGCACCTCGTTTGCCGACTCCGTCCTGTTCCTGGGCGAAGTGTCGGCCGTCAAGATCGGCAAGATCCAGTCGCGCGCGCCGATCGCGCCTGCGGGCTATGAGGCTTACTTCCCCAGCAGCGACTCGCCCACCTTCCGCACCAAGAGCGGCCTGGCATTCACCGGCACCCTGGTGCTGGACTATTTGAGCATTGCCGAAGGCTGGGATCTGTCGGTGCCGCTGAGCTACTCGCACCAGCTGCGTGGACATACGCTGCTGGGCGGCGTGGGCGGCCAGGGCGACAGGCGCTACAGCGTGGGTCTGTCCTTCGTCAAGAACGACAACCTGACCTTCGACATCACCTACGTCGGCAACATCGGCAAGGCCTCGCTGGATCCCAGGTATGAGCGCCTGGAAACCGACCGCGACCAGTTGTCGGTCAGTGTAAAGTACGATTTCTGACCGCGCGGCAGCCTGCCGCTCGGCAATGGACGGGGCGCCTGGCGGGCCGCGGCCTGCCCCAGGCGCCCCGTCCGTTGCATTGGCCGCTGACGCACCGCACCGGCACAGCCGCCCGCGGCTACAGGGGCTACCCGCCGCAAGGCAGTGGCCTGCACAGGCCCCACACACCTTGTTTGCAGAGGAGCCGCCCATGCAGGCAGACCACGCCCGCCATCTGCCGCAGCCGGGCGACACCATGGGCGCCCTGCTGCAGTGTCTGTACGCGGGCATCTCACAAGCGACGCCCTGGCAAGACTTTGCCGAGCAGCTGCGCCTGCACCTGGCGGCGCGCACGGTGTGCGTCACGCTGCACCATTCCGAGGACGAGAGCCAGGACGTGTACGTCATGGCGAGCATTCCCGCGGATACCATCGACTGGGCGCAGCTGGAAGCCACGTACCGGGCCGAATGGATGGAGGACGATCCGCTGCGCCCCAGCAGCATGGAGCCGGGGCAGATCAGCCTGGCGCAGGCGGCGCAGTCCGCCGCGCTGAAATCGGGCCTGCTCAAGGACGCCGGCATCTCGCAGAACCTGCGCCTGTGCGCCGCCGAGCCAGGCGGCATGAGGTGCTGGATCGACGTGATCCGCAGCCGGGATCTTGCCGCGCCCGAATTCAGCGCCGCCGATCTGGCCCTGATGCACGCACTGCTGCCGCACATCACGCAGGCGCTCGGCCTGTACGCACAGCTCAGGCGCCAGGAGGCCGAGACGGCCATCTACCAGGGCATGGTCGAGCATTTCTCCCTGGGCTGCATCCTGATCGACCACCAGCGCAAGGTGATTCACACCAACAGCGTGGCCACCGCGCTGCTGCAGCGCCGCCTGGGCGTGTCGCTGGCCGGCAGCCGCCTGGTGCTGGCGCAGCGCGAGGCCCAGGCGGTCTTCGACGAGGCGCTGTCCGGCATTCTTGCGGCCCACGAGAAAGCCGGCACGCCCCCGGAAGGGGTGGCGGTGCGCGTGGGCGACTATCACGACCGGCTGCTGGGCCTGCTGGTCTACCCGGCGCCGCTGCACCATTACTACCGCAGCGGCCAGGCGCCCTGTGCCGTGGTCTACGTCAGCGACCTGACCGCTGGCCTGGACGTGCTGCGGCCCGGTCATTCCCATTCGCTGCAACGCGTCGTCCAGCTGTTCGGCCTGACGCGCCAGGAGGCGACGCTGGCCCTGCTGCTGGCGCATGGCAGCAGCCTGGCCCAGGCGGCACGGGAGATGGGCGTGGCCGAGGTCGCGGCGCGCAACTACTCCAAGAAGATCTACAGCAAGATGGGAATTTCCAGCCAGGCCGACCTGATCCGGATCGTCCTGCGCAGCGTGTCCTTCCTGCGCCGCTGATACCGGCAAGACCGGTGCCAATTGGTACTGGCAAGGGGGAAACCGCCTGTTTAGCATGCGTTGCAATACGCATGGCGCTTGCAGTGAATGGCCATGCATTCACGCCGAGTCAGGAAGTACCCGATGGAAAAGACACTGGAGCGCCCCCTGCCGCGGGGCGATGCCGCCGCCACGAAAGCCGAGTATGAAAGCGGCAAGCCCCCCATCCACTGCAGCGGCTGGACCACGGTACGCCCGCACCAGCGCTACGGCGCACTGCAGCAGGACATCCATGCCGACGTTGCGGTCATCGGCGCCGGGCTGGCGGGCAGCTCGGTGGCGCTGCACCTGGCGCAGCTGGGCGCCTCGGTAGCCCTGATCGAGGCGCGGCAGCCGGGCGACGGCGCATCGGGCAGGAACGCTGGCCATGTCCAGCCCTTTCTGGATCACCTCGAATACCTGAAGGACTGGCCCAACGCCGGCCAGGACTTCATCCAGATGTTCATCGAGCAGCGCAACATCGTCTTCGATCTTTGCGAGAAATACCGCATCGACGCCGACGCGCTGAAGTCCGGCATGGTCGAGGCGGCGCTCAAGCCGCAGAAATCGCTGGCCGCCAAGGCGCGCCACTGGCGCTCCATGGGCTACGCAGTCGAGGAGCTGGACGCCACCGGCATGCGCAAGATCCTGGGCACCGGCGCCTACCAGTACGGCCTGCACTGGAGCGAAGGCGGACGGGTCAACCCCTATCTGCTGACCAACGGCATGGTGGCCGCAGCCGCCGGACTGGGCGCCAAGGTGTTTGGCGACTCGCCGGTTCTGCAGTGCCACAGGGACGGCGCGCTGTGGCGCGTGGCGACAGCCCAGGGCAGCGTGCGCGCAGGCAAAGTAATCATCTGCACCAGCGGCCACGACGGCAACGGCTTTTTCCCAGGACTGGCCGCCACCAGCTACCCGCTCGTCGCCTGCGCCGTGGCGACACGGCCCGTTCCCAAGGAAGTTCTGGATTCCATCAACCCGACGCGTGCGGCCGTCACACAGTTCCCTACGGGCCTTTACCCCATCGTGATGGACGGCAGCAACCGCATGATCTCGGCCACCATCCCGCACCCGGGCAGGGCCAGCGAAGGCGCGGTCTACTTCAACTACTTTCTCAACTATCTGCACAAGACCTTCCCGCAGACGCGGGACGTGGACATTCAGATGGAGTCGTACTGGACCGGCGTGACCGCCAGCTCCTCGCACGTCTACCACGCGGACTACCCCAACATCTTCCAGCTGGACGACGGCGTGATGGCTCTGTCCAACCTGGGCACCTGGGGCAACATCATGGGGCCGCTGCTGGGGCGGCACCTGGCCCAGGTCGTATATGCCGACCGCCCCCAGGACTTGCTGCTGCCGTGGCTCACGCCGCAGTCGCGCACCGTGCGCCATCCGGACTGGTTCTCGTTCAAGGTCCGCCGCTTCATGCTTCCGGCCGCACGGCTGGTGGACAAGCTGGGGCTGGCCTGACGCCCCGCAGGCGCAGTTTGTGCGGCACCAGATGGGCCGGGCGCTCCAGTCCTGCCGCCCCCTGCTCCACCTTTCACCCACACCATCACCCGCATCCCCATGGCTGACAACACCTCTCACATCAAGCACATCAACCCCAAGGAGCTGCTGGGCTTTCCGGGCCTGAGCCAGATCGTGCGCGCGCGCGCTGGCACCACCGTCTACCTGGCAGGCCAGTCGCCCTTCAATGCACGCTTCGAGCTGATCGGAGGCGACGACTTCAAGGCACAGGCCACCGCCGCGCTGCAAAACGTCGCCACAGCGGTCGCTGCCGCCGGCGGCAGCCCTGCCGACGTGGTCAGCAGCACGGTCTACATCAAGGGGCTGAACGGCGCGCGCAGCGGCCAGTTCTTCGAGGCCGCGGCCCAGGCGCTGGGCGGACAGCCCTTCCCGGCGCATGCCATCAGCCTGATCGGCGTGGCCGAGCTGGGCGCTGCCGAACAGCTCATCGAGATCGTCTCCACCGCGGTTCTCGCGCAGTGACCCCTGCCGCGGCCGCACGCGCGGCGGCTTCCAAGAGGACGGACCAGGCACCGTCTCGCACCTACTTGCCAGAGGCGCCGGGCGCAGCCCCGGCCCGAAAAACCATGCACCATGCCTGACGCACCACAGTTCGACTTCATCATCATTGGCGCCGGCTCGGCCGGCTGCGTGCTTGCCAACCGCCTGTCGGCCGACGTGCGCCACCGGGTGCTTCTGATCGAGGCCGGCGGCCGGGACTCCAGCCCGCTGATCCATGTGCCCGGCGCGTTTCTGGCGCTGCTGCAGACCGGCAAGCTCACCTGGAACTACCAGACCGCGCCCCAACAGCACCTGGACGGACGCGTGCTGCACGACGCCCGCGGCAAGGTGCTGGGCGGCAGCAGCTCGATCAACGGCATGTGCTACAGCCGCGGCGCGCCCGAGATCCTCGACGGCTGGGCGGCGGCGGGCAACCGCGGCTGGTCCTACCAGGACATGCTGCCCTACTACCGCCGCGCCGAAGGCAATCTGCATGGCGCCGACGCTTACCACGGCGGCGACGGCCCGCTGCGGGTGACGCGCATGGGCCTGAACAACCCGGCCACCCGCGCATGGGTGCAGGCGGCCCAGGAGGCGGGCTACCCCTACAACGACGACCACAACGGCGCGGTCTCGGAGGGCTTCGGGCCGGGCGAACACACCATCTACAAGGGGCGGCGCATCAGCACCGCCGTGGCCTATCTGCGCGGCGCCAGAAAACGCAGCAATCTGCAGATCAGCACCGAGTCCCATGCCACCCGCATCCTGTTCGAAGGCAGGCGCGCCGTCGGCGTCGAATACCGCCAGGGCGGCGAGCTCAAGCGCGCCTACGCCCGCCAGGAAGTCATCAGCAGCGCCGGCACCTTCCAGTCCGCCCAGCTGCTGATGCTGTCGGGCATCGGCGCTGCCGACGCGCTGCAGCCGCTGGGCATCACCCCGCTGGTCGACCTGCAGGGCGTGGGCGCCAACCTGCACGACCACATCGGCACGCAGGTGGCCATGCAATGCCCGCAGCCGGTCACCTATTACAAATACTTCAGCAGCCCGCTGGCCATGGCGCGCGCCGGCCTTGGCTATGTTCTTGCCCGCAAGGGGCCGCTGGGCAGCAATGCCATCGACGCCATGGCCTATCTGCGCTCGGGTGCGCCAGGGCACGACCAGCTCGACCTCAAGTTCTACTTCATCCCCGCCCTGCTGGCGGTCGACGCCAGCGACCGCAAGTCGCACGGCATCACCAACCTCATCATCCTCACCCGCCCGGAAAGCCGCGGCCGGCTCAGCCTGCGCTCGGCCGACCCGCAGGACAAACCGGTGATCGACGCCAACTACCTGAGCGCACCGCGCGACGTCGAGGCGCTGCGCCGCGGCATACGCATCTCGCGCCGCATCCTGGGCGAGCCTGCCTATGCCGACTACCGCGGCCGCGAGGTGCTGCCACGCCCTGAAATCGACGACGACGGGGCCATCGACGCCTTTTTGCGCCGCACCTGCGAGGTCAACTACGAAGCCGTCGGCACCTGCCGCATGGGCTCGGACGCGCTGGCCGTGGTCAACGACCAGTTGCAGGTGCACGGCGTGGAGCACCTGCGCGTGGTCGACGGCTCGGTCATGCCGCGCATCACCACCGGCGACCCCAACGCCACCATCATCGCCATCGCCGAAAAAGCAGCCGACCTGATGCTGGGCAAGGCCCGCTGATTCCATTTTTATATCGATCGAGTACGCGAAGGTGAAGCGCAGACAGTGCTGTAGCACGGCAAGCGAAGCCGACAAAGTAATCGTTTGGAATGACACCCGCCTGCAAGCCACAAGCCGTCAGCCCAGCGTGCTGCCGGCAGCACTGCCGAGCCTGAAAAAGCCCGCCACACCCTGGCCGACGGGCGGCGTCGGCGCAGACAGCACGCAACACCCGCATGCCGCAACCGCGGCGGACATCTTGCTTGTTGCCCTTGCAAATCAACGATTTACAAAGACATTGCGCCTGACTCTGGAAGGTACATGCATTTTCTCCCAGCAGGGTTATGCATGAATGCATGCAAGTTTGGCATAATCTGCTGCACTGCCACATTTTCGGAGTCTGTCCCCACCATGAAGTACGCATCCGCCCACCAGTTTCTGGAACAAATCGCCCGCAACAACCCGCATCAGCCGGAATTCCTGCAGGCGGTCACCGAGGTGATGGAAACGCTGTGGCCGTTCATCGAGAAAAACCCACGCTACGCCGACCAGGCCCTGCTGGAGCGCCTTGTCGAGCCCGAGCGCGTGGTGATGTTTCGCGTGTGCTGGACCGACGACCACGGCCAGGTGCAGGTCAACAAGGGCTACCGCATCCAGCACAGCATGGCCATCGGCCCGTACAAGGGCGGCCTGCGCTTTCACCCGTCGGTCACGCTGTCGGTGCTCAAGTTCCTGGCCTTCGAGCAGACCTTCAAGAACGCGCTGACCACGCTGCCCATGGGCGGCGGCAAGGGCGGCTCGGACTTCGACCCCAAGGGCAAGAGCCCGGCCGAGGTGATGCGCTTTTGCCAGGCGTTTGCCAGCGAGCTGTTCCGCCACGTGGGCGCTGACACCGACGTGCCGGCGGGCGACATCGGCGTGGGCGGGCGCGAGGTGGGCTACATCGCCGGCATGGTCAAGAAGCTGTCCAACCGCGCCGACTGCGTGCTGACCGGCAAGGGCCTGGCCTTTGGCGGCTCGCTGATCCGCCCCGAGGCAACGGGCTACGGCTGCGTGTACTTTGCGCAGGAGATGCTCAAGACGCGCGGCCGCGGCTTCGAGGGGCTGCGCGTGTCGGTCTCGGGCTCGGGCAACGTCGCGCAATACTCGGTCGAGAAGGCGATGGAGCTGGGCGCCAAGGTCATCACCGTCTCCGACTCCAGCGGCACCATCATCGACGAAGAGGGCTTTACCCCCGAAAAGCTGGCCATCCTGATGGAGGTCAAGAACCGCCTGTACGGCCGCGTCAGCGACTACGCGGCGCGCACCGGCGTGAAGTTCGAGGCAGGCGTGCGCCCCTGGCACGTACCGGTGGACGTCGCCCTGCCCAGCGCGACCCAGAACGAGCTGGACGACAACGACGCGCTCACGCTGATCAGGAACGGCGTGCTGTGCGTAGCCGAAGGCGCCAACATGCCCTGCACCAACGAAGCGGCCAAGACCTTCGAAAAAGCCGGCGTGCTCTACGCCCCGGGCAAGGCCAGCAACGCCGGCGGCGTGGCCACCTCGGGCCTGGAGATGAGCCAGAACGCGATCCGCCTGTCCTGGTCGCGCGAGGAAGTGGACGCCAAGCTGCTGGGCATCATGCAGAACATCCACGGCGTCTGCGTGGAGCACGGCAAGCGCGCCGACGGCTCGGTCAGCTACATCGCCGGTGCCAACATCGCCGGCTTTGCCAAGGTCGCCGACGCGATGATGGCCCAGGGCGTGATCTGATCGCGCCTGAAAAAGCCGGCATGCAGCCCAATGCCAGTCAGTTAACCTGCTGACTGGCATTTTTTCGTTGGGAACTTGCTGCGAGAGCGTTTGACCTCACGCGGGAAGGATCGCTCAGTGCGACGAGGCGGGAGCACAAAGTAACGAGCTTGTTC
>NZ_BAABBP010000048.1:0-16238 GCF_039538025.1 Comamonas faecalis | reverse complement strand
GGCAAAACGCCCCGATCGGCGGGCAAAAAAATAGTTGCCCCTGCCGAAGTCAACTCAAATTCCATCATCTGAAAAATAGCCCAGGCGTAGCACGCCTGGAGGTGAGTTATTCAGAGCATCCTTAGGTTTTCATCCAGGCCGTGAGGCGTTCGTGATGATTCGCTGAACCGGCAGACAAAAAAATACCGGCCTGAAAATCCAGGCCGGTATTTTTTTGTACTGACTCGTCAAACTATTGCACGGATTGGCGACGGCGGCGCAAGGCCATGCCGCCCAGGCCAGTCATCATGAAGAGCGCCGATGCGGGCAACGGAACAGCGGAGACGGCTGGGTTGGCTACCAGAAAAAACGATTCGGGCCCATCATTCATGCCACTCAATTTCAGTTTAAATTGCACCGTGGCGTCGGATGCGTATCCGTTCAGGTCTGTAAAGCCGGTCAGCAAATAATCGGCAAACCCTTCTCCATTTGCAGTTGTCGGCACATTCTCCTTGCTTCCGTCATAGCGGTCGACAATCGTTCCGTTGACCAGCATGTAGAAAAAATCCAGTGTCTGTGCCCCTTTGCCCTTGGCCTCATTGATATCGATTCCAACCGAAAACCCGGAAGCAAACATATTCAAAAGCCATCCAACGGTATACGTTGGCGATGACTCCGTGACGGTCGTAACTCCACCATTTGCGTACTTCGTAAAGTCAAATCCATCTGGTTGTTTGTTGCAACTCTGTCCAGAAATAATGCAAGGCGAATTTTCCGTATGGTTGTAAGTTTTGTCCGGAGCAGCCGTCAAAGACAGAGTCTCGGCCGAGACAGACGTATTGAACGCCAACAGGCCAAGCGCGGCTCCAATTGTGAAGAATTGTTTCAACATCGCGGTCTCCGTCAAACATAAAAAAACGATTGTGACGAGATGCAGTTTATGAATTTTCCTCTCTGTAACAATAGCGCGGATGGGCTATCGCGAGTCGCCGTACCAGCCCTGAAGCGCACCGTAAAAAAGGATGTATGTCGCGCGCTACCATTGCCCGCATGACATCACAGGCTCAGGACATGACAGCAAGAGCCTCTCTTGCCGCACGCATCGACGCGGCACTGCCCCAGACCCAGTGCGGGCGCTGCGGTTGGCCCGATTGCGCGGCCTACGCCGCGGCCATTGCCCGTGGCGAGGCGGACATCAACCAATGCCCTCCTGGCGGGGCAGAAGGCGTGCGCCGGCTGGCCGCCATCACCGGCCTGCCGGCCAGACCCCTCAACCCAGACAACGGCTTGGAAGGCCCACGCGACGCGGCGCTGATCGACGAGGACTGGTGTATTGGCTGCACCTTGTGCATCAAGGCCTGCCCGACCGATGCCATTCTCGGGCTCAACAAGCGCATGCACGCCATCATCGAAGCGCATTGCACCGGCTGCGCGCTGTGCGTGCCGGCCTGCCCGGTCGACTGCATTGCCATGGTCAACGCCAGCGGCGCGTTGACGGGCTGGGCCGCCTGGTCCGAGCCGCAGGCGCATACCGCCCGCACACGCTATGCACAGCGCCAGGCGCGCCTGCGGGCGCCACAAGCGGTGGGGCGCGTGAATGCTCCGCCCATGCCGGCCAGCGGTGCCCCACAGAAAGACGCGCAACAAGGTGGCTTGCCGGTGCCGGCCGAGCCAACCCATGCTTCGGCGGTCGTGGACGATACAGGCAAAAACGCGCTGATTGCCGCGGCGCTGGCGCGCGCCCGGGCACAGCGCCAGTCAGCACCATGACGTTCTGGCGCAGCGCCCGGCAAGCCGTTCGCCACGTAGAATTCAACCGGGTAACAATTTGAGAGGACAAGAGGCGATCCCTCATCCGTCACCACCCACCGCCCGACACAACGCGCCTTTTCTCAGGAATCCGTACATGAGCACGATGGAGCGAATTCTTCGCCTGATGGGCGAAAAAAAAGCCTCTGATGTCTACCTCTCGGCCAATGCGCCGGCGTTGATCAAGATCAACGGCGAATGCATTCCCATCAACAGCCAGCTGCTGCCGCCCGACGCGCCCAAGAACCTGCTGGCCGAGGTGGTGCCGCCCGAGCGCATCGAGGAGCTGGAGGAGACGGGCGAGCTCAACATGGGTGTTCCCATCACCGGCGTGGGGCGCTTTCGTATCAGCGCCATGCGCCAGCGCGGCACCTATGCGGTGGTGATCCGCTTCATTGCCCAGGACATTCCACGCCTGGACACGCTCGGCCTGCCGCCCGTGCTCAGCGAGCTCATCATGGAAAAGCGCGGGCTGATCCTCGTCGTCGGCGCCACCGGCTCGGGCAAGAGCACGACGCTGGCGGCCATGCTCGACCGGCGCAACGAGCACATCACCGGCCACATCCTGACCGTCGAAGACCCGGTCGAATACCAATTCAAGAACAAGAAATCCATCGTCAATCAGCGCGAGATCGGCAGCGATACGCAGTCGCTGCAGACGGCACTGAAAAACGCGCTGCGCCAGGCGCCCGACGTCATCCTGATCGGCGAGATCCGCGACCGCGAGACCATGTCCGCGGCGATTGCCTACGCCCAGTCCGGCCACCTGTGCCTGGCCACGCTGCACGGCAACAACAGCTACCACGCGCTCAACCGCATCCTGTCGTTCTACCCGGTGGAGGTGCGCCCCACCATGCTGACCGACCTGGCGTCCGCGCTCAAGGCCATCGTCTCGCAGCGCCTGGTGCGCACGCGCACGGGCGAGCGCCTGCCCGCGGTCGAGGTCATGCTCAACACCAAGCTGGTCGCCGATCTGGTGGAAAAGGGCGATTTCTCCAGCGTGCGCGAGGCCATGGAAAAATCGATGGCCGAGGGCTCGCAGACCTTCGAGGAGGCGCTGGCGCGGCTCATCCTGGACGAACGCATCGAGCGCAAAGAGGGCCTGGCCTACGCCGATTCGCCCACCAACCTGATGTGGCGGCTGCAAAACGACTTTGCGATGGCCGCGAAAACCCGCCAGGAGCAGCCCGACGAGGCCGGCGAGGATGACGGCCCGTCGTTCACCGAAATCGTGCTCGACGTGAAACACGGATGAGGCCGATCTCTCCCGCACCCTCCACCGAGCCGCACGCCAGCACCGTGGGCGCGCAGGTCGAGCGCGTGGCGCTGCAACTGCAGGCCGCGGACGTCGGCTTTGGCCACGGCACGGCCAACGCCCATGACGAGGCCGCCTGGCTGGTGCTGTGGAGCCTGGGCCTGGCGCTGGACAGCGAACTGACAGCGGATTCGCCCGCCAGCGTTGCACAACAGGCCGTGGCGCACGACCAGGTCGCTCGCATCACCCGCCTGGTGCACGAACGCATCACGACGCGCAAGCCCGCCGCCTACCTGACGCGCGAGGCCTGGCTGGTCGGCGTGCCGTTCTATGTGGACGAGCGCGCCATCGTTCCGCGCAGCTTCATTGCCGAGCTGCTGGCCGACGGCAGCATCGACGAATGGCTGTCCGACCGCACGCACGACGTGCTCGACCTGTGCACCGGCAACGGCTCGCTGGCCTGCCTGGCGGCCATGGCCTGGCCCGAGGTGAGTGTGACCGGCGCCGACCTCTCGCCCGACGCACTGGCCGTGGCGCGCATCAACGTCGACCGCCATAGCCTGCAGGAGCGCATCGCACTGGTGCAATCCGACGGCCTGGCCGGCGTGCCCGGCCCCTGGGATCTGATCCTGTGCAACCCGCCCTACGTCAACGCGCACAGCATGGCGCAGCTGCCGGCCGAGTACCGCGCCGAGCCGGAGCTGGCCCTGGCCGGCGGCAGCGACGGCATGGACTTCATCCGCCAGCTGCTGCAGCGCGCCCCCGCCTGCATGACCGAGGACGCGGTGCTGGTGCTGGAGATCGGCAACGAGCGCGCGCATTTCGAGGCTGCCTTCCCCGGCCTGCCGGTGTTCTGGCTGGCCACCAGCGCGGGCGAAGACCAGGTGCTGCTGCTCACGCGCCAGGCGCTGGCCACCTGGGCGGGCTGAGTCGCCGGGCACGCCATGGACCTGCGCGCGCTGCGCTATTTCAACACCGTCGTCGAGGCCGGCAGCCTGTCGCGCGCGGCGCACCAGCTCTATGTCGCGCAGCCGGCGCTGACCGCGCAAATCAAGAAACTGGAGGCCAGCCTGGGCACCCAGTTGCTCGAACGCAGCCACGCCGGCGTCACGCCCACGCCGGCCGGCAGCCAGCTGTACGAGGACGCGCGCCGCCTGCTGTCCGACGCAGAGGCCATGGGCGAACGCATCCGCCGCCTGCCACAGGGGCCGGAGGGATCGGTGACGATTGCCGTGCCTTTCCTGCTCACCACGCTGCTGCTCGGTCCGGTGATCGAGGCGCTGGCGCGCAGCCACCCGCGCATCCGCGTCTTCGTGCTCGACGGCATGAGCCTGACGGTGCAGAAAGCCATGCTCGAGCGCCGCGCCGACATCGGCATCCTGGTCGACACGCCTGCGCTGGCCGGCCTGGACTGCCAGCCGCTGGCGCAGGAAGACATCCTGCTGTGCGGGCGCGACCGCGACGGCCAGGTCGCTGCCCTGCTGCAGCCGGCCACGGACGGCGGCCTGCCGCTGATCGACTTCGCCCACGCCTGCCAGCTGCCGCTGGTGCTGCAGTCGCGCCGCTACGCCATCCGCCAGAGCGTGGAGGCGGCGGCTGAGCGGCGCGGCCTGCGCCTGAACATCGCGCACGAGCACGATTCGGTGCGCGTCATCCGCTCGCTCTACCACTGCGGCGCGGGCTTCACCTTCTCGCCGGCGTGCACGCTGGCCGAAAGCGCGCCGCGCCTGATGCTGGACACGGCGCCCCACGCCGAGACAGCGCCGACGGCCGCGCCCGGCTGGATCGTCGCGCGCCTGGTCAACCCGGCACTGCAGCGCCACTACCAGCTGGCCACCCCGCCCCAGCGGGCCAATGAGCCGGCCAGCGCCGCAGTGCGCGACTGCCTGCTGGCGCATGCCCACCGCATGATCGAGCGCGGCCGCTGGCAGGCACGCTGGCTCTACCCGGGATAAGCGCGTAGCCAAAGTACCTCCATCGCGGCGGAGCGCCGCGATCAACTCCACGCCCCGCGCAGGCCATCAAAAAATATGATGGGAGCTGATCATTAAACAGTATTTCCTCTAGATCACCGGTTTCTGGGACAGTGATTGCCAGGCCGCGCACCGTGCACGGCTCCACGCAAGGACTCCCCATGGCCGCCTCCGACCTGCCCGCCCCGGGCGCTCCCATTCCCAACGTCGCCACGCTGATCGCGCGCAGCTGCCAGGCCCACCGCGACCTGCCGGCCGTCACCAGCGCCGGGCGCAGCCTGCGCTACGGCGAGCTCGACCAGCGCGCCAGCCGCCTGGCCAACGCGCTGCTGGCGCTGGGCCTGGTGCGCGGCGACCGCGTCGGCATCTACCTGCCCAACTGCACCGAGATCGTCGAGATCGAGCTGGCCTGCTACAAGGCCGCGCTGGTCAAGGCGCCGTTCAACGCCCGGCTGTCGCCGCGCGAGGTGGGCGAGATCGCCGCCAACAGCGGCGCGCGGCTGATCGTCACCACCGCCGAGCGTGCCGAGGCCTTCCGTCCCCATTTGCAGAACCCACAGGTGCAGCTGCTGCTGCTCGACGGCCCCGAGGGCGAGAATTACGAAGCGCAGCTGGCGCGCGCCAGCGACCGCTTCGACATCGCGCCGGTGCATGCCGGCGACCTGGCGGTGCTGCACTACACCTCGGGCTCGTCGGGCGTGCTCAAGGCGGCGATGCAGACCTTCGGCAACCGCCTGGCGCAGCTGCGCAAGTTCCTGATGCGCGGCGAGCAGATGCAGCCCGGCCACACGCTGGGGCTGGTCGGCCCGATCACCCACGCCTCGGGCATGCAGATCGCCCCGGCGCTGTGCACCGGCGCCACGGTGCACCTGTTCGGGCGCTTCGAGCCCGCCGCCTTCATCGACGAGATGCGCGCGCTGCGCGTGACCCACACCTTCATGGTGCCGACCATGGTCAACATGCTGCTGCAGCAGGTGCAGGGCCAGTACCGGCCGCTGCCCGACCTGCTGCGCCTGGGCTATGGCGCGGCCCCCATGGCGCCGGCGCGCATCCTGCAGGCCATGGACGTGTTTGGCCCCATCCTCAGCCAGGGCTACGGCGCCGGCGAGACTACCTCGGGCGTGTGCGCGCTGACCGTGCAGGATCACCTCTACGCCCGCGCCGCGCGGCCCGAGCGCCTTGCCTCGTGCGGGCGGCCCTTCCTGGAGTCGCTGGTGGAGATCGTCGACGACGCCGGCCGCGCCCTGCCCCCGGGCGAGATCGGTGAGATCGTGGTCAGCGGCGACGACGTGTTCGCCGGCTACTGGCGCGCGCCGGATCTGACCACCGAGGTGCTGCGCGACGGTCGCTACCACACTGGCGACCTGGCGCGCACCGACGAGGACGGCTTCGTCTACATCGTCGACCGCAAGAAGGACATGGTGATCAGCGGCGGCTTCAACGTCTACCCGAGCGAGGTCGAGGCCGTGCTCTACGAGCACGCCGCGGTGGCCGATGCCTGCGTCTTCGCCATTCCCGACGACAAATGGGGCGAGGCAGTGGCCGCGCACGTGGTGCTCAAGCCCGGCCAGCAGCCCGACCTGCAGGCGCTGGACGGCTTTTGCGCCGAGCGCCTGGGCGGCTTCAAGCGTCCGCGCCACATCGAATTCGTGCAGCAGCTGCCCAAGAACCCCAACGGCAAGGTGATGCGCCGCGCCGTGCAGGCGCCGTACTGGACCGGCCTGGATCGAAAGGTGAACTGATCATGAGCACTCCTGAACTCAACCCTGCGGCGTCCGCGCCAATCTTCCCCGGCCCCTTCGAGGGCTCGGAGCGCGCGGCCGAGTTGATCGAGCGCGTGCATGCCTTTCTGACCGGCGAGCTGGCCGATCTGGCACGCGAGCACCAGGTGGACAGCGAGCACGGCGCCCCGCGCGCGCTGCTGCAGCGCGTATGGCAGCGCTCGCGCGAGCTGGGTTTCTACGGCATGACGCTGCCCGAGAAAATGGGCGGTCTGGGCCTGTCGGTGCTCGACCACGTGCTGGTCAAGGAGGCGATCTACACCACCGGCTCGCCGTTCGCCCCGCACGTGTTCGGCGAGCTCAGCGGCCCGCCGCGCGTGGGGGCGCTGGCGCGCTTTGCCACGCCCTGGCAGATGCAGAACGTCATCCTGCCCGTGGCGCAAGCCGAGAAGGCCATCTGCTTTGCGCTGACGGAAGAAAACGCCGGCTCCGACGCCGGTGCGGTGCAGACGCACGCTGTGCCCGACGGCGAGGGCTGGATCATCAACGGCCGCAAGCGCTTCATCTCGGGCGCGCCGTTTGCCGACTTCGCGGTGCTGGTGTGCTCCACCGCCGCCGACCCCAATCCCGACCCGAAGACGCGCGAGATCTCGGCCTTCTTCGTCGACCTGCACGCGCCCGGCGTGCGCGTGGAGTCGGGCTACAAGACCATGGCCGGCCAGGCCAGCACCGGCAACATCGTGTTCGAGAACGCGCGCGTACCGGCCGCCGCGCTGATCGGAGAGCGCGGCCGCGGCCTGGGCCTGGCGCTCGGGCGCATCAGCGTCAACCGCCTGCTGCATTGCCCGGCCATGCTGGGCCTGGCGCAGCTGGCGCTGCGCGATGCGCGCGACCACGCCTTGCAGCGCAAGCAGTTCGGCCGCGCCATCGGCCAGTTCCAGGCCGTCCAGCACATGCTGGCCGACATGGCCACCGAGCTGGCCGCCGCGCGCGCGCTGATGCTGCACACCGCGCGCCAGCTCGACGCCGGCGCCGACGGCCGCGCCGCCAGTTCGATGGCCAAGTTGTTCTGCTCCGAGACCGCGTTTCGCGTGGCCGACCGCGCGGTGCAGGTGCACGGCGGCGAAGGCATCGTCCAGGGCCGCCGCGTGGAGTTCCTGTTCCGCCTGCTGCGCATGTACCGCGTGCTCACCGGCACCAGCGAGATCCAGCGCAACACCATTGCCAAGGAACTGCTGGCGCCCACCGGCATACCTTGAACAAGGGCATGCCGGGCGCGTCTGCCGCCGGCTTTTCCGCCAAACGGCAGGCCCACCGCAGCCGCCATATCGCTTGAACTTGAATAAACAGGAGACAACCATGAAACGAGTGCTGAAATCGATGTTGGCCGCCCTGGCGCTGGGCGGCCTGCTGGCCGCGGGCACTGCCCTGGCGCAGGAGGCGCCGCGGCGCGGCGGCATGCTGGTGGTGGGCAGCACGCAGCAGACGCGGGTGCTGAACGCGGCGCTGCAGTCCGGGCCGGCCACTGTCATCCCGAGCGCGCAGCTGTTCGCCAGCCTGGTGCGCTTCGACGCTGGCCACGACCGCGAGCCCCAGCCCTATCTGGCCAGTGCCTGGAAATGGGCCGACGACCACCGCTCGATCACTTTCACGCTGCGCGAGGGCGCGGTGTTCCACGACGGCCAGCCGATCACCTCGGAAGACGTGGCGTTCTCGATCATGGCCGTCAAGGCCAACACCAGCCTGTACGCCATGCTCGACAGCATCGAGCGGGTGGACACGCCCGACCCTCTGACCGCGGTGGTGCACCTGTCACGCCCGAACCCGGCGCTGCTGTATGCCCTGTCGCCGGCGCTGGCGCCGATCATGCCCAAGCACATCTACGCCACCGAGAAGCCGACCGACCTGCGCACCCACCCGCGCAACACCAAGGACGTGGTCGGCTCCGGCCCCTTCATGCTGGAGCGGTTCGTACCGGGCAAGGAACTGCTGCTCAAGCGCTTCGACAAGTTCTTCATCGAGGGCCGGCCCTACCTCGACAAGGTGCTGCTACAGACCAGCGCCGATCCCACCACGCTGATGCTCAGCGTGCCGCGCGGCGACGTGCACCTGTTCCCGTTCATCGCCAGCCGCAACGCGGCCCGGCCGGTCGAGGCCAGCAAGGCCGTCACCATCCTTGAGCAGGGCTACGCCGGCGCGGCACCCTTGCACTGGCTGGAGCTCAACACCGCGCGCAAGCCCTTCGACGACCGCCGCGTGCGCCAGGCCATCGCCTACGCGATCGACAAGAAGTTCATCGTCCAGGCCATGTACGGTGGCTGGGGCAAGCCTGCCATCGGGCCGCTGAGCAGCAGCAGCCCCTTCGCGGTCGCCACCAATGAGTATCCGCTCGACCTCGACCGGGCCCGGACGCTGCTCGACGAAGCAGGGTTGAAGCCGGACGGCAACGGCGTGCGCTTCAAGATGACGGTGGACGTCATGGTCGCCGGCCAGGCCGACCGCATCCTGGGCCAGTACGCGCAGTCACAGCTCAAGAAGATCGGCATCGACGCCCAGCTGCGCATCTCGCCCGACTTCCCGACCTGGGCGCAGCGCATGGCCGCGCACGACTTCGACATGTCCACCGACCAGAGCTGGACCTGGGTCGACCCCGCCATCGGCGTCAACCGGACCTATCTGTCGAGCAACATCCAGCCCGTGGTGTGGACCAACAACGCCTCATACAAGAACCCGCAGGTCGACCACTTGCTTGAGCAGGCCTCGGCGGAACTGGACCCCGCCAAACGCAAGGCGCTGTACCAGGAGTTCCAACAGATCGTGACCGAGGACTCGCCGCTGGTCTACGTCGCCGAGATCGCCTACCACACGGTGGCGTCGACCCGGGTGGGCAACCCTCCCACGGGCCTGTTCGGCATGCTGGCGCCGCTGGACGAAGTCTGGCTCAAGCCCTGAGCCTGCGGAGCCCCGGCCATGCTGCCATCCGTCCTCAAGCGGCTGCTGCACGTCGCCATCCTGCTGGTGGCGGTGCTGACGCTGAACTTCCTGCTGATCCACATCGCGCCGGGTGACCCGGTGCAGACCCTGGCCGGCGACATCGGCGGCATGACCGACGAACTGCGCCAGGAGCTGATGCAACGCTTCGGCCTGGACAAGCCCCTCATCGTGCAACTGGCCATCTACCTGGGGCGCGTGCTGCAGGGCGACCTGGGCTACTCCTACTACTTCGACGCCTCGGTGGCCTCGCTGATCGGCGAACGGCTCGCGGCCACGCTGCTGCTGGTGGTGACGGCCGTGGCGCTGGCCTTCAGCGTCGGCACCCTGATCGGCTCGCTGGCGGCGCGCCGGCCCAACGGCGTGCTGTCGCAGTCGGTCACCGTGCTGATGATGGTCGGCTACGCGGCGCCGGTGTTCTGGACCGGCGTCCTGCTGATCATCCTGTTCGCCTCGATCTGGCCCATCCTGCCGGTGTCCGACATGCGCGAGGCCGGCAGCGACGCCACCGGCTGGGCGGCCGCGCTGGACGTGATGCGCCACATGGTTCTGCCCACCTTCAGCCTGGCCTGCGTCTATCTGGCGATTTATGCGCGGCTGGCGCGCAGCTCGATGATCGAGACGCTGTCGATGGACTACGTCCGCACCGCACGCGCCAAGGGGCTGTCCGAGCCGGTGGTGCTCTACAAGCACGCGCTGCGCAACTCGGTGATCCCGGTGGTGACCATCCTGGGCATGCAGTTCGGCCACGCGGTGGCCGGTGCCGTGCTGGTGGAGACTGTCTTCAACTGGCCCGGCCTGGGCCGCCTGGCCTACGACTCGGTGCTGCGCCGCGACTACCCGACGCTGCTGGGCCTGCTGTTCTTCAGCTCGCTGCTGGTCATCGTGATGAACCAGCTCACCGACCTGCTGTACCGACTCATCGACCCGAGGATCCGGACATGAACCCCACCCAAGGACGCCCCGCGCCGGCAGTGCGCCCGCTCAGTCGCTCGCACCAGGCCTGGCAGGTCTACCGCCGCAGCGGCTCGGCCATGCTGGGCGCCATGCTGCTGCTGGTCATCGTGGCCGCCACCGTGTTCGGCCCGATGCTGATGAACGCCGACCCGATGGAGATGGTGGGCGCGCCCATGCTGCCGCCCGGCAGCGAAGGCGCCCTGCTGGGCACCGACTACCTCGGCCGCGACCTGCTGGCCCAGATCATCCAGGGCGGGCGCGCCACGCTGACCGTGGGCGTGGTAGCGGCGCTGGTGTCGGTCTTTCTCGGCGTCTCGATCGGCGCTCTGGCCGGCTACTACGGCGGCTGGGTCGACGAGGCGCTGATGCGCGTGATCGAGTTCTTCCAGGTCATGCCCACGCTGCTGTTCGCCATGGTGCTGGTCACATTGTTCGGCCCCACGCTGTGGACCGTCGCGCTGGCGCTGGGCGTGGCCAGCTGGCCGACCACGGCGCGCCTGGCGCGCGGCGAGTTCCTGCGCCTGAAGCGCCAGGACTATGTGCTGGCCGAGCGCATGAGCGGCGCGCGCAACGCCCGCATCATCTGGCGCGTGATCCTGCCCAACGCCATGGCGCCGCTGATGGTCTCGGCGACGCTCGCCATCGGGGTCGCTGTGCTGTTCGAGTCGGGCCTGGCCTTTCTCGGCCTGGGCGACCCCAACCTGATGAGCTGGGGCCTGATGATCGGCAACAACCGACCCTACATCCTGACCGCCTGGTGGACGGTGACCCTGCCCGGCGCCGCCATCTTCCTGACGGTGCTGGCCGTGAGCCTGGTCGGCGACGGCCTGAATGACGCGCTCAACCCGCGCCTGAGGGAGCGCATATGAATCTCCCGACACATGTGGCCGCAGCCCCTGGGGCGCCCGCGCTGGCCGTGCAGGGGCTGACCGTGAGCCTGCAGGGCAAGGGCCGGTCGGCGAACATTCTGAACGACGTCAGCTTCGAGGTGCAGCAGGGCGAAACCGTGTGCCTGGTGGGCGAGTCGGGCTGCGGCAAGAGCATGACGGCGCTGGCCATCATGCGCCTGCTGACCGACCCGCTGCACGTGCGCGCCGGACGCATCACGCTGGACGGGCGGAACCTGCTGCAGCTGGACGAGCGCCGGATGCGCGGCATGCGCGGCAACCAGGTCTCGATGATCTTCCAGGAGCCGATGACCGCGCTCAACCCGGTCTACACCGTCGGCGAGCAGATCGGCGAATCGCTGCGCTTGCACCAGGGCATGACGCGCTCGCAGGCGCGCTCGCGCGCCGCCGAGCTGCTGCAGTCGGTCGGCATTCCGGCCGCCGAGACGCGCGTGGACAGCTATCCGCACGAGATGTCGGGCGGCATGCGCCAACGCGTCATGATCGCCATGGCGCTGGCCTGCGACCCGCGCGTGCTGATCGCCGACGAGCCAACCACCGCGCTCGACGTCACGGTGCAGGCGCAGATCTTCGACCTGCTGCGCGCGCAGCAGCAGGCGCGCGGCACCGCCATCGTAATGATCACGCACGACATGGGCGCAGTCGCCGAGGTGGCCGACCGCGTCGTCGTCATGTACGGCGGCCATGTGGTCGAGCACGGGTGCACCGCCGAGGTGCTGGCCGCGCCGCGCCACCCCTACACGCAGGGGCTGATCGCCTGCATGCCCGAGCTCGACGACGCGCCCGGCCCCCACCGGCCCGAGCTGCCCGAGATCGCGGGCATCGTCCCCTCGGTCTGGCAGCGCGGCGCCGGCTGCCCCTTTGCCGACCGCTGCCCGCGCGCCATGCCCCAATGCCACGCGGACATGCCGCCCCAGTTCGCGCAGGGGCCCACCCAACGCGTCGCCTGCTGGCTCTACAAGGAGGCACCATGAACGAGCACGCCACCGCCGCTGTCGCAGCCGCTGCCGCTGCCGCTGCCGACGACGTTCTGCTGTCGGTGCGCGACCTGAAAGTGCATTTCCAGGTGCGCAGGCGCCGCCAGGGCGGCGCGTCCAGCGTGGTGCACGCGGTCGACGGCATCGACTTCGACCTGCGGCGCGGCCGCACGCTGGCCATCGTGGGCGAGTCCGGCTCGGGCAAGACCACGACGGCGCTGGCCGTGATGCGCCTGGCGCCGATCACGGGCGGCAGCATCCGCTTTGGCGGCGACGACCTCACGCACCTGGAGGGCGAGGCGCTGCGCCGGCGGCGGCGCGACTTCCAGTTCGTGTTCCAGGATCCGTACTCCTCGCTCAACCCACGCCAGCGCGCGGGCGAGATCGTGCGCACCCCGCTGGACCTGATGCAGCTGGGTGCGCCGGCCGAGCGGCGCGAGCGCGTGGCCGAGCTGTTCGACATCGTCGGCCTGCGGCCCGACCAGCAGGAGCTGTTCCCGCACCAGTTCTCGGGCGGCCAGCGCCAGCGTCTGAACATCGCGCGCGCCCTGGCCACGCGCCCGCAGCTGGTGGTGTGCGACGAGCCGGTGTCGGCGCTGGACGTGGCGGTGCAGGCGCAGGTGCTCAACCTGCTGCGGCGCATCCAGCGCGAGCACGGCCAGTCCTTTCTGTTCATCAGCCACGACATGGCGGTGATCGAGTACGTGTGCGACGACATTGCCGTGATGTACCTAGGCCAGATCGTCGAGCAGGCCAGCCGCGAGGCCTTCTTCTCGCGCCCGCTGCACCCCTACAGCGTGGCGCTGATGTCGGCCATCCCCACCGTCAAGGGCGGACGCGAGCGCGCCGCGCGCCGCATCAAGCTCAGCGGCGATCCGCCTAGCCCGATCGACCTGCCCCGGGGCTGCCGCTTCGCCGCGCGCTGCCCCGTGGCGCAGCCGATCTGCGCCGAGCAGGCCCCGCCGCTGCGCGAGGTGCTGCCGGGGCACAAGGTGGCCTGCCATTTCGTCCAGGGCGAGGGCGGGCAGGTCCGGCCCCCCCTGGAGCTGGCGCCCTGACCGCGGGCGCGCCAGCCCCAGGCCCGCATCCTGGTGCCCACCGCCATCCCACGGAGGCATTTCCAATGCCACTCACCTCTCACCACATCGCCGGCCTGGACCTCGACGCACTGCCGACCCATGTGTTGGCCGGCAGCTTCCCCATCACCACGCGCTGACCGCATGTCGGCCATCCACTGGAGACACCACCATGACCGAATTGAATCGCCGCCAACTGCTGGCCCGCACATTGGGCGCCACCCTGCTGGCCGCCGGCAACGGCCGCGCGGCGCTGGCGCAGCCGCGCTTCCCCATCCGCCCGATCAAATGGATCGTGCCCTACCTGGCCGCCACCAGTCCCGATACCTCGGCGCGCATCCTGGCCGAGGCGGTCGGCCCCATCCTGGGCCAGCCCATCGTCATCGACAACCGCGGGGGCGCGGCCGGCAACATAGGTACGCGCATTGCCGCCAAGGCGCCGGCCGACGGCTACACCCTGCTCTACAGCGCCACGCCGCTGGCCTCCAACATGCTGATCTACAAGCAGCCGGGCTACGACGCGCTCAAGGACTTCCGCCACGTGATGCGCATCAGCAGCGGCGACGTCGCGCTCGTCGTCAACGCCCAGTCGGACATCCGCACGCTGGACGACCTGCTGGCCCGGCTACGGGCGCGCCCCGGCCAGGTCGACTACGCCTCGGGCGGCGTCGGAACGCCCTCGCACCTGGGCATGGAGCTGTTCCTGAGCGCCACCCACACCCAGGCCATGCACGTGCCCTACAAGGGCGCGTCCGACCTGGTCACCGCCGTCCTGAGCAACCAGGTCGTCTTTGGCATGCCGATCTTCGCCGCCGCCCACCCGATGGTGGCGGCGGGCAAGCTGCGCCTGTTGGCGATTGCCAGCCGCAAGCGCAACCCCATCGAGCAGCAGGTGCCCACGCTGGCCGAGCTGGGCGTGGCCGGCGTGGAGCTGCCCTCCTGGGGCGGCCTGTCGGTGCCGGCGGGAACGAGCGACGCGGTGGTGCAGACGCTGTTCGACGCCTTCAGCCAGGCACTCGGCCAACCGGCGGTCGTCGACGCGCTGATGAAGAACGGCGGCCAGGTGGACATTGGCGACGCTGCCGCGTTCGAGCAAACCATCCGCCGCGAGATGCAGCTCACCGCCGCGATGATGCAGCGCGTGCAGTTGGAGCCGATCTGAGCCGAATCGGCGCCCCCCGCGCGCCTGCCAGGATGCCGCCGACCAGCGCGTACTGCGACGCTGCATTGAGCACCGGCGCGTGGCCGCAGACCGGCACATCGACCACCGGCAGCAGGCCGCACGCGCCAGAGCCGTGCTGGTGCACGGGAAAAGCCGCGCCAGACAAACGCCTTCCGCCAAAAGCATGGGCACCCACCCGCGCCCTCCTCCTGCACACTCGCCCAGGCCGGGCGCCCTGCTTCAGGAAAGCCGCATTCGCGCCAATGCGGGTGGCAGGATTTCCTGATTCACACCGGTAAATGCCAATCATTCTCATATACTAGACTCGTAGAGGACGCTGAATCAATCTCTGAGGAAGGGGCACCCCGGTTGCAAAGGGATGCGCCGCACCGCAAGCCCTCCCGTCACCGGGATGCGCGGCGCGCAAGAGACTGGTTTCGCGATGCCTTGAACCCAGCCAGCCACGAGCGTGTTCTCTCCAGGCCTTGAAACGCCCCCGTTTCCTGCCTGAGCCGCGCGCCAGAAGCCAGCCACTGTCCATTTCAATGCACCAAGAAGGATTCTGGTATGGCATTTGCCGCCGCTTTGCACGCCCGCGCTCCGCAGTCGCCGCGCATCCACTTCCATCCACTGGCCCTGGCGTGCGCGCTGGCCTGCACATCGCTGGCGGCCCAGGCCCAGCAAGGCACGCCGGCGCCCTCCCCGACGGCCGCCCCGGCCGCCGCACGCAGCAGCACCCCGGCGCTGCGCGGCATGGTGGTCAGTGCCTCGCGCAGCGAGCAGGATCCCGACAGCCTGCCGATCAGCGTCGACGTCATCGGCGCCCAGCAAATGGAAGAGGAGCAGATCGGCGACATCCGCGAACTGGCCGAACAACTGCCCAACGTGGACGTGCCGCGCAGCCCGGCGCGTTTCTCGCTGGCTGGAACCTCCACCGGGCGCAGCCAGAACAGCGGCTTCAACATCCGCGGCCTGGAGGGCAACCGCGTGCTGATGCTGGTGGACGGCGTGCGCCTGCCGCGCACCTACGCCTTCAGCGCCAACGCCTTCGGCCGCGACTACCTGGACCTGGGCCTGGTGCAGCGCGTGGAAATCCTGCGCGGCGCCGTGCCCGCGCTCTACGGCTCGGACGGCATGGGTGGCCTGGTGAACTTCATCACCGCCCAGCCCGGCGACCTGCTCAAGGAGGGCCAGGCCATCGGCGGGCGCGCCACCATCGGCTATGACGGCTCGGACAACGACAAGCGCATCGGCGCCACGGTCGCCGGGCATGCCAGCCCCGAATGGAGCTGGCTGCTGGCGGCCTGAACCGCCCCGGGTTTCAAGGAGGCTGATTGGTTTAAGTTGACACCTCTGTCGAGGTGTTGCTGACGGCGAGTTGCCGCCAGTAGTTTGCCTCAGCTTCTGCGGGAGGGATGCCCCCAATCGGC
>NZ_BAABBP010000047.1:0-16962 GCF_039538025.1 Comamonas faecalis | reverse complement strand
TCCTGGCCGCACTGCGGCTTTATTGCGCCCGATTCGGGCTGTCGATGCAGGCTGTCATTGCTGTGCTGCTCGCCGCTTCGCATGAGCACCAGCCTGCCGGCAGTTGAAAACGGAATTGTTCAGGGCGAACTCGTTACTTTGTGCTCCCGCCTCGTCGCACTGAGCGATCCTTCCCGCGTGAGGTCAAACGCTCTCGCAGCAAGTTCCCAACCAAAAAATGCCAGTCAGCAGGTTAACTGACTGGCATTGGGCTGCATGCCGGCTTTTTCATCTCCAGCGCCCATGCGACCGCACCCAGCGAGATACTGATGCATCAGCATTGCAAATGCGATGGATTCGCATTTATAATGCGCTCGTCTTTGAACATTTCGCATGTGCCGCCATGATCGTCTGTGTCTGCCACCGTATCTCTGACCGTGAAATCGCACGCCAGGTGCGTGCCGGTTTGAGCTTTGATGAAATCCAGTTGGAATTGGGTGTGGCTACGCAATGCGGATGTTGCGAAAGCAGCGCACGCGACGTTGTTGCACAATGCTGCGCCGCCAGCCCCATAGCAGCCATCCACAAGGGCGATACGCAGCATATGGCCTCGCTCCGGAGCGCGCCATGATGGCGTGGCTGTCCCTGGCTGGAAGTGCGCTCATCATCCTGTGCGCTGTCCGCTGGATTGTGAACCGCTGATTTCTCTTCGCCGCCGCGCCCCTGCTCACGCTCTTTACCGGGCGCCCTGTTTCCATGTCGTTCGAAACCACCTGCCCGCCCGTGGCCAGCTTTCGCCGCAATGCCACGATCGCCATGCTGGTGTTGGCGCTGCACGCACTGGCGTTGACCAGCCTCCAGGCTGGGCTCAAAAGCCCTTCCGTCGAGATCGTCGTACCGGTCGCCGTCATCAGCCGGCTCATCACGCCGGCAGCTGCGCCCGCGCCCGAGCCAGCGCCCCCGGCTCCGGTGCAACCGCCTGAGCCCAAGCCGGTACCGCCAAAACCCGCGCCTGAGTCCGTCAAACCCAAACCCGCGCCCCCCATCAAGCGCAAACCGATCGCGCCCGCGCCGCGTCCGGTCGAGCGCATCGACCCGGCACCAGCCATCGAAGTGCCAGTCAGTGAACCCACACCCGCCGTCGAGGAAGCCACGGCTGCTCCGGCGGTGGATACGCAGGCGAGCACTCAGCCGACCACCAAGCAACAACCCAGCCAGAGCAGCGCGTCCAACAGCGCCGCAGCAGCGACCGGAACTCCCGCCCCAGCGCTGACCCAGCCATCCAGCAGCGCCAGCTATTTGAACAACCCGCCCCCGGTCTACCCCGCAGTCAGCCGCCGTCTGGGCGAACAAGGCGCCGTGCTGCTCAATGTGCTGATCGGCACTGATGGGCGAGTGCAAAAAATCGAAGTCAAGCAATCTAGCGGCTTTGATCGCCTGGATCGGCAGGCGCTGAGCACCGTCTCACGCTGGCGCTTCGTCCCAGGTACGCGCAACGGTACACCCGAAGCCATGTGGTACCAGCAACCCATCCATTTCGTTCTCACTCAATAATCATCTGCAGGAGTTTTCATGGAATCGCAATTTGGCCTCGCCAACGTCTGGATTCAGGGTGACTGGGTCACCCGCGGAACTGCACTGATACTGCTGCTCATGTCCGTGGCGTCCTGGGTGGTCATCCTGATCAAGGCACTGGACATCGTGCGTTACAAACGCGACGCACGCGCCGCACGCGACTTCTGGCACAGCGAGGACTTTGCCGCCGGTCTGAGCAAGCTTGGCGCCGACCCGAGCAACCCCTTCCGCCATCTGGCCCTGGAAGGGCGCGAAGCCACGGCGCACCATCGCAACACCCAGGAACACCTGCACGACAGCCTGGACGTAAGCGACTGGATCACCCGCTGCCTGCGCAACACCATCGACGAATTCACGGCCCGCCTGCAATCGGGCTTGGCCATCCTGGCCTCGGTGGGCTCCACCGCTCCATTCATTGGCCTTTTCGGCACGGTCTGGGGCATTTACCACGCGCTGGCCGCCATCGGCGCATCGGGGCAGTCGACCATCGACAAGGTCGCTGGCCCCATTGGCGAAGCGTTGATCATGACTGCGCTGGGCCTGGCCGTGGCCATTCCTGCGGTGCTCGGCTACAACGCGCTGGTACGGGGCAACAAGTTCATTCTCAGCCAGCTCAACAGCTTTGCCCATGGCCTGCATGCATACTTCGTCACCGGCGCGCGCGTGAACGTTCCAGGCGAGGCAGGCAAGGTCGTCCCGATGAAGAAAGGCTGATGCGCCATGGCTTTCGGAACCCAGGACGAATCCGATGAGGTGATGAATGAAATCAACATGACGCCGCTGGTGGACGTCATGCTGGTTTTGCTCATCATCTTCATCATCACCGTGCCAGTAATGAAACATGCCGTGCCGGTAGACTTGCCGCGCGCGAGCAACGAGCGCGAAATCATCCAGCCGGAGACCATCCGCCTGTCGGTGACCGCCGATGGCGTGTACCACTGGAACGAGCGCACCCTCTCCGATGAGGAGCTTGAACCACTGCTGCAGGCCGAGGCGCAAAAAATTCCGCAACCCGACCTGCATATCCAGGGCGACAAAGATGTGCGCTACGAGCGCGTGGCGCAGCTCATGTCCGCCCTGCAGCGCGCCGGCCTGCACAAAATCGGCTTCGTGACCGAGCCCAATCCCTGAATCCAATTGAGCCATGGATGGTTACATTGGAATCGATAAAAATCCGTTGACTTATTGATGATAATGATTATCATTAGCGCATCAGAATCAACGACGCATCAACGGTTTCATCGTCATGACCAATCTCTACTCGAATCGATTTGAAACCCTTCCCATCATGGTGTCGCATGGAGTCACAACGCCGAACAGCCCGGAACGGGTGATGCACAGCGAAACCTTGATGCAGGGACGCAAGGTCATGACCATCGTGCACAACGGCCGCGTCTACCGGCTGCAGACCACCAAGCAGGGCAAGCTGATCCTGACCAAGTAAAGATCATCGTGGGGCGACTCGTGGATCACAAGATCCCAAGAGTCGATTGGCCAGCCAACGAGGAGCACCTCGCGTAGCCAGGCTTTTTTTCATCCCGCACAACAGTTTCCTAGCGTTCCACCCGCACGGTCTGGGCCGCAAGCAGTGCCAGCAACGCGGCCGCCAGCAGGTTGTGCAGCAAGACGAGTGGTAGCGGCTGCTGCCAGGCAACCACCACCAATCCAACCAACGGCTGCAGCGCAGCCAGCAGCGCCACGGCGGCTGCCACGCCCCGTCGGTCGGCCCGCCACAGACGCCAGGAAAACGCCCACAGTACCGCCACCAGTGCCACGCCAGCGATGCGGTGGGCGAGTTGCAGGAAAGCCCCCTGCTCCTGCGTCAGCGCCGTCGCCGACGGCGAGACCCAGGACAGCAGTGCCCCCAACCCGCCCGATGCATCCGCCACGCAAGCGCCAAAGACGGGACAGCTCAAGCCTGCATGCCGGGCGCTGACCAGACCGCCCAGCAGCACCTGCAAGCAGATCAGCAGCATGCATATCCATGCGCCCATCATGCCGCCACGCATGCTTTGCGCGCGGCTCCCACCTGCGACGCACACCAGGCGGATCGCCAGGGCAAACATCAGCAGCCCGGCAAGCAAATTTCCCAGCACCACCCCGGGCAGACCGGGTTGCGCAGACCAACGCCCCAACACGGCCAGAAAAATCGCCAGAACCAGCAGGATCAGCGTACCGCGTGACTCTGACCACAAGCGCGGCGTGGACGTTGCCGACACGACCAGCATCAGAAGCAGCACCAGCAAAGTAGCGCTTGCTACCACCCGGTGCACCAGTTTCAAGGCTGCTGGCGTTTGCGCCGGCGCCGGTGTGGCCGTGCCATCCGCACCCAGTGCCTGCACCTGGCATTGAGGCCATGGCGCGCAACGGACGGCCTCCTTGGACAGGCGCATATAAGCGCTCAAACTGATGATGCACAGCATCAGCGCAGCGCACAGCCACGCCATGCGGCGCACCAGATGGCGCCGCCGCTGCAGCAAAGCAAGGTCGCAATCCATGTTTCCAATCCCCCTGAGTTTGTCTTGTGGTGAAAAGGCTGCAGAAAAAATCAGCGTGGCTTTCAATGCCATTCATCGAAAAAACCGTTTCGATTGAACATTTTTTGATAGCACCTCCCAGCCCGATGCGATCGTCAGGACTTCTCACTCTGCCTTTGGCAGGCTAAAGTTCCGTCAAATGTTTGATCCATGTCACGAACACTTGATGACAAAGGTCAACAATTACGTGTCTTAACCGGTAACTTCCAAGGAGTGAACGATGAGTCACCACGACGACGAAAACGAGAAAGTCCCGCTGATGCAGCAACTGCTGGACAACCCTTTTCTGCTGCTGTTCCTGGGCGTGATGATTCCGATGATTGTCTACAACCTGTGGGGCTTCATCGACGTTCTGACCATTCCCGTCGCCAAATAAAAACTGAGGAGACTCAACATGAGTGCAATCCTGCCGCCTTCGGAGAGGTTGTGGTGGAAACACCCGCTGGATCGTCTGGAAGCCATCTGGATCGCCATCGCCTTCATCTGGTGCATGGTGATGTTTTTCATGATGGTGTTCTGGCACGTCTACGGCAAGCAAAACCTGTCAACCGAGACCTACAAGGTCGACGTCGGCCAGTTTACCGAGCGCACCCAGGCCTTTGTCGACAAATACACGGTTCGCACCGAAACCGAGCAGGAAGTGCCGGTCGTCGCTCCGCCCGAGGGCGAGGACATCTACTTGATTGGACGCCTATGGAACTGGTGGCCCATTCTCGAGCTGGAAAAGGGCAAGACCTACAAGCTTCACATGACCTCGATGGACTACAACCACGGCTTCTCGCTGCAGCCCAACAACATCAACATCCAGGTGGTGCCCGGCTATGAGCACGTGATCAAGATCACGCCCAACGAATCGGGCATGTACTCCATCGTGTGCAATGAGTTTTGCGGCATTGGTCACCACGAGATGGTCGGCCGCCTGTACGTAAAGTAATGCAGGGGGAGACAACATGACCACACAAACCACATACCGCACCTGCCCACGATCGGGCCTGCAATTCGAAGCCCAGGCGGAAAGCCTGATCAAGGCCAACGCCGTCACCGCCGTCGTCGCCCTGCTGGTCGGCGGCCTGCTGGCCATCGGCGTCGTGCTCACGCGCTGGCCCGCCGTGCACTGGCTGCCGGCCGACACCTTCTACATGGTGCTGACGGCCCATGGTCTGGACATGCTGATCTACTGGCTGATCTTCTTCGAGATCGCCATCCTGTACTTCGCCGCATCGACCTTGCTGCGCTGTCGCATCGCCACGCCCAAGATCGCCTGGCTGGCATACGCGCTAATGCTGATCGGCGCGGTCATCAACAACGTGGCCGTCTTCCAGGGCGAGTCCAGCGTGATGATGACCTCCTACGTGCCGATGATGGCGCACTGGACGTTCTACTTCGGCATCGTCCTGTTTGCCGTCGGCGCGCTCATCGCCTGCTTCGTGTTCTTCGGCACGCTCGTCGTCGCCAAGCGCGAGAACACCTACGAAGGCTCGGTGCCGCTGGTCACCTTCGGTGCCATCACCGCCGCCATCATCGCCGTGTTCACGCTCAGCTCGGGTGCCATCATCCTGGTGCCGACGCTGTTCCTGTCGCTGGGCTGGATCGATAACGTCGACCCACTGGCCTACCGCATCATCTGGTGGGCGCTGGGCCACTCCTCGCAGCAGATCAACGTGGCAGCCCATATTTCGGTGTGGTATGCCGTCGCCGCCATCGCGCTGGGCGCCAAGCCCATGTCCGAGCGCGTCAGCCGCGGCGCCTTCCTGCTGTACATCCTGTTCCTGCAGCTGGCAAGTGCGCACCACATCCTCGCCGATCCCGGCGTGAGCACTGAGTGGAAGATCGTAAACACCAGCTACTTCATGTACTTTGCCGTGCTGGCGTCGATGATCCACGCACTGTCGATTCCCGGCGCCATGGAAGTGGCCCAGCGTGCCAAAGGCTTCAACAAGGGCCTGTTCGAGTGGCTGCGCAAGGCGCCCTGGGGCAACCCGACGTTCTCCTCCGTGTTCATCTCACTCGTGGGCTTCGGCTTCCTGGGCGGCATCACCGGCGTGATGATGGGTACCGAGCAGCTGAACCTGCTGATCCACAACACCATCTATGTACCCGGACACTTCCACGCCACCGTGGTGATCGGCACGACGCTGACCTTCATGGGCCTGACCTACTTCCTGATCCCGGTGCTGTTCCGCCGCGAGATGATCAATCCCGGCCTGGCCAAGATCCAGCCCTACCTGTTCGGCTTCACCATGTACTTCTTTTGCCTGGTGATGATGGGAGCGGGCACGCTGGGCGTCTCGCGCCGCCACTGGGACATGGCCTTCAGCGGCAACGCGCTGGCCTATGAGTGGCCGGGCGCTGCCTACCTGATGATGGGCCTGGTCGGCATCAGCGGCGTGATCGCCATCTTCGGCGGCGCGATCTTCATCTACATCACCGTGGGCTCGCTGCTGTGGGGCAAGCGCCTGGACGCTGGCGCCACCAGCCCGAAGTTCACGCGCCTGATGCGCGCAGCCCCCACGCCTCCGCTGCAGACCTACGGCTCGGCCGGCTTCGTCGCTCCCGGTACCTTCGTGCTGGCCATGGTCTTCCTGCTGGCCTTCATCCTGTACTACTTCGTCAACTGGAAGTACCTCAGCCAGCTGTGGGGCCTGAGCTGATCGAGGAGAAAGTGCGCGCAATGCATACGACCTCGATGCAGGCCACCGGGCGCGGCATGGTGCAGGTGACGCGTGACGTCATCTCCCTGTTCAAGCTGCGCATCGGTGTGCTGATCATGATCACCGCACTGGTGGGCATGGCGATCACGCCCGGCCCATCGGTTACCTGGCTGCAGGTGCTGGTGCTGGCGCTGTCGGTCCTGACGGCGTCGGCCAGTGCGGGGGCATTCAATCAGTATGTGGAGTACCAGAGCGATCGCCTGATGAAGCGCACGGCCCGCCGTGCCTTCGTCACCGGCGCGCTGCCTCACCACCCGGGCTGGCTTGCGCTGATGGCGCTGATGCTGGCCGCCGCGGTGACGGCGGCCTGGACGGCCTTCAACGGCGCAGCGGCCCTGCACGTCTTTCTGGGCGCCTTCTTCTATGGCGTGGTCTACACGCTGTGGCTCAAGCGCCGCACCTCGATGAACATCGTCATTGGCGGGCTGGCCGGCAGCTTTGCCGTGCTCGCGGGCGCAGCGGCCGTGGATCCGGGCATCAGCCCTCTGCCCTGGTTGCTGGCGCTGGTGCTGTTCTTGTGGACGCCGCCGCACTTCTGGAGCCTGGCGATTGCCAACAGCGATGACTACGCCAAGGCCGGCGTACCGATGCTGCCCGTGGTCGTCGGCCCCCAACGCGCGGCGCAGGCGGTGCTCATCAGCACCGTAGCGCTATTCGTCGCATCGCTGCTGCCCCTGCTCTATGGCGCGGGCTGGGTCTACGCGCTCGGCGCGCTCGCCGGCGGCCTGCACTTCGTGCACAAATCGTGGCTGCTGGTGCGCAACCCCGTGCGCGCCACGGCCATGGCGTCGTTCTTCGCATCCCTCATCCAACTGAGCGTTCTTCTGGCGGCCGCCAGTATCGACGCCGCCATTCGCTAGGAGGGCCGGGGCGTGGGCAGGTGGATCAAGCGCAGCGGGCGCCAGGCAATCCAGTGGCTGCCAGGCCTGGCTCTGCTGCTGGCCCTGGCAACGGTGATGGTGAGCCCATCCCCGGCCAGCGCGCAGGGCAAGGGGCTGGATCGCGAAGCCGCCCTGCAGTTGAGCAAGGAAGCCGTCGGCCAGCGCGTGGGCGAGCACGTCCTGCTCAATCGTGACGGCCGCCCGGTCTCGCTGGCCTCTTTTCGCGGCAAGCCGCTGCTGGTGAGTTTCATCTATACCGGTTGCTTCCAGATCTGCCCGACGACCACCAAGTCGCTGCAGGAGACGGTGCGCGAGCTGCGCAAGAGCCTGGGCGACAACCAGTTCAACGTCGTCAGCATCGGCTTCAACCAGCCGGCCGACTCACCGCAGGCCATGAAGGCCTTTGCCACGCAAAACGGCATCAACCAGCCCAACTGGGACTTTCTGAGCCCCCCCATGGCCATCGTCCCCGCGCTGGCCGCGAACTTCGGCTTCGCCTTCGAGGCCACCCCGGCGGGCTTTGACCACGTGCTGCAGGTGTCGGTGCTGGACGCCGACGGGCGCATCGTGCACCAGGTCTACGGCATCGAGATCACGCCGGGTGACCTGGGCGAGCCGCTCAAGATGCTGCTGGCGGGCAAGCCCTTCAGTCCGGCCAATAGCCTGCTGAGCAACCTCAAGGACAGAGTCCGCATCATGTGCACCGTCTATGACCCCAAGACCGGCGCCTACAAGGTCGACTACACGCTGCCCATCCAGATCGCCGGGGGCGTGACCTTTTTCATCGTGATGCTCGCCTTCTTCATCAACGAATTGCGCTCCAGCCGCAAACGCACCCATGGCAAAGGGGGGCGCGGCGCCGTTTGACGCACGCCAGCCCCATGGCCTCGCCCGCAACAGCCACCCTTGCCCGCGGCGGCATACATTTCACAACCGCCTCCTCGGCGTCGCGCGGCGCCGCCGCATGGCGCGCGCTGGAGCACGCCCTGGACGGGCTGTGCGGCCCGCAGGCCAACCCGCTCAAGCACCTGGGTGCGCTGGCGGTCTGGCTGCTGTGGCTGCTGATGGCCTCGGGCGTCATCCTCTACATCCTGCTGGACACCTCCGCCGCCGGAGCCTACACGTCGATCGCCGCCCTGGCCGACACGCCCTGGCGGCTGGGCGACCTGCTGCGCGGCACGCACCGCTACGCCACCGACGCCTTCGCCATCGTCCTGGCCGTGCATGTCGTGCGCGAATGGGCGCTGGGGCATTTCAAGCACTTCCGGCGCATGCCGTGGATCACCGGCGTGCCACTGGTCGCACTGTTCTTCATCAGCGCGATCAACGGCTTCTGGCTGAACTGGGATCGCCTGGGCCAGTACTCCGTGACCAGCACCGCCGAGTGGCTGGACGCATTGCCACTGTTCGCCTCGCCGCTGGCGCGCAACTTCCTGGATGCCGCCAGCCTGGGCGACCGCCTGCTCACCCTGTTCGTCTTCATGCACATCGGCGTGCCGCTGCTGCTGGTCTTCGGCCTGTGGTTCCACATCCAGCGCATTGCACACGCGCACATCATGCCGCCGCGCGCGCTGGCCTGGGGCAGCCTGCTGGTCTTGCTGCTGCTCAGCCTGGCGCTTCCGGTGCGCAGCCAGGGCCCGGCCGACCTAGCGAGCGCCCCCGGCGCGCTGGCACTGGACTGGTTCGTGCTGTTCATCCATCCGCTGGTCGACGCCACATCGCCCTGGACGGGCTGGGCGCTGGTGCTGGCCGCGTTCAGCTTGCTCATGCTGCCGGTGCTGCTGCCCGCCGGTACCCGGCCACCCGTGGCCGTCGTCTACCCTGAGCACTGCAGCGGCTGCATGCGCTGCTTCGACGACTGCCCCTACTCTGCCATCACCATGGTGCCCCACGCCAATGGACGCGCCAGCATGCGCATGGCTGCCGTGGACGCCGACCTGTGCGCCAGCTGCGGCATCTGCGCGGGCTCCTGCCCGTCATCGACGCCGTTTCGCAGCACCGAGCAACTGGTCACCGGCATCGACATGCCGCAGTTGCCCATAGACGCGTTGCGGCGCACGCTGGAGCAAGGCCTGCAGGCATTGCCCGGCCCCCGTCGGTACGTGGTCTTTGGTTGCGACCAGGGGGTACAAACCCGCATACTCGCGCCAGACGTACTGCAATGCGGCCTGATCTGTGCCGGCATGCTTCCACCCTCTTTCATCGAATATGCGTTGCGCGCAGGCGCCGATGGCGTGCTTGTCGCGGGCTGCCGTGAAGGTGGCTGCGAGTTTCGCCTGGGTCAGCGCTGGACGCACGAGCGACTGACGGGCCTGCGCGCGCCGCAACTGCGCGGCTCGGTACCCGCAAGCCGCTGGCATGCCACCTGGGTCGATCACGCAGATGCGCCCGCCTTGCTGGCCGCCGTACAAAACCTACGCAGGGCCGAGCACGCCCCGCCTGTTGCCGAGGAGAAGATTGAATGAACCGTGCACTCAACTGGACCGGGCAGGCTCTGCTCTATGGCTGCTTTGCCGTCGCCATTGCCGTGTTCACCCGCTGGCCCGTCTACCATCCGCTTGGCCCGGACATGGCGCAAATCAAGGTCAGCTTCATACACCACGGACAGCGCCTGGCCGAATGCCGGCCCTACACCGAGGAAGAAAAAGCCAAGATGGCACCAAACATGCGCAGGGCAATGAAGTGCGAACGCGAGCGCTCGCCGGTCAGCATCGAGGTGGATCTGGACGGCAAGACGGTGCTGCAGCGCACCGCAGCGCCGGCTGGACTGTCGCGCGACGGTTCTTCTACCGTATACCAGCGGCTAGACGTTCCGGCCGGCGAGCACCAGATCACGGTGCGCCTGAACGATAGCGCACAGACCGGTGACTTCGCCTACCAGCGCGAGGAAACGATCCACCTCAAGCCGGCGCAGGTGCTGGTGGTTGACTTCAACCTGGACAAGGGAGGCATCGTCCTGCAATGAACCCTCGCACTCCCACACTCAACGGCCTGTCGCACACCGCCGCGCCTCCGCCGCCCGCAGCACGCACGGGCAGCAGCTACCAGCTTCACCTAGCGCAAGACGCGCGCCTGTCGCTGGCACGCGGCTGGCTGTGGCTGGGGTTGGCCGCGCTGGTCGGCTCGGGCATCTTCTCCATCCTGCTGGTGCTCTCGCGCACACCTTACGTTAACCAGTGGCTGCCCGCGGCCAATTTTTTCCACATCTCGCTGGTGCTGCACGTGGATCTTTCGGTATTGGTATGGTTCGTCGCCATGGCTGGGCTGCTGTGGAGCCTGCACGGCAGCGCCCGCGCGCGCGCCCTGGGCTGGACCGGGCTGTGGGTCACGGCGGCGGGCACGCTGGCCATGGCGCTGTCGCCCTTTCTCGACCCGGGCGAGCCGGTCATGGCCAACTACATTCCGGTGCTCGAATCCCCCCTGTTCCTGGCCGGCCTGGTGGTCTTTGCGCTGGGCAGCACGGTGCTGGTGGCGCGCAGCCTGCTGGCCTCGCCCGTGCTGGGGTTGCAATACGACGGGCGCGGCGCGCTGCATTTCGGCCTGAACGCGGCGGCCATTGCCGCGGCCATGGCGTTGATCAGCTTTGCCTGGTCCTGGCTGCAGACGCCGCAGGGGCTCGATACCAAGACCTATTACGAAATCCTGTTCTGGGGCGGCGGCCACGCGCTGCAGTTCACCTGGACGCTGATGATGCTGGTGGCCTGGCTGTGGCTGGCCAGCGCATGCGGCGCGCGCCTGGTGCTGTCGCCGCGCGTCGCGGTGCTCATGCTGCTGCTGGCGCTGGTCGGCGTGTTCATCGTCCCATACGCCCATCTGGCATACGACGTCACCTCGGTCGAGTACCGCAACCTGCTGACCTGGGGAATGCGCCTGGGCGGTGGCCCGGCTATCGTGCCCATCGGGCTGGCCGTGGTTGCCGCGGCGCTGACCACCCGCCTGCGCGACGATGCCATGCGCCCGCTGCGCGCGGCCCTGCTCTCATCGGTGCTGCTGTTCACTGCTGGCGGCGTCATCGGCGTGATCATCAATGGCAGCAACGTGCGCATCCCGGCGCATTACCACGGCTGCATCGTCGGCGTCACGCTGGCGCTGATGGGCGCGGTCTACCGTATCCTGCCGGCGCTGGGCCACCCGGCGCCGCAGGGGCGGCTGGCCACCTGGCAGCCCTGGCTGTACGGCATCGGGCAGTTGATGCACATCATCGGCCTGGTGTGGTCCGGCGGCTACGGCGTGCAGCGCAAGGTTGCCGGCAGCGAGCAGGTGCTGCGCAGCACCGCCGAGATCGCCGGCATGGGCCTGATGGGCCTGGGCGGCCTGGTCGCCATCATCGGCGGCCTGCTGTTCATCGTGGTCGTCGTCCGCACGATGCGCCAGAGCGCGGCAACAACGCGCAACGTTTGAGGGAGTCTCCATGATCGCAACCATCCAGAACGTTCTCCAGTGGCTTTTCCTGCGCATGGAGGACTTGTTCAACAAGGCCTTTGGCGACCGCATCAACCCCTTCTACCACCTGGGCGCCATCACCTTCTTCCTGTTCTGGGTGATCGGCGGCACCGGCCTGTACCTGTATGTTTTCTTCGAGACCGGCATCCCCGCGGCCTACGACTCGGTCGTCACGCTGAGCACCAGCCAGTGGTGGTTGGGCGGCATCATGCGCAGCGTGCACCGCTATGCGTCCGACGCCATGGTGCTGACCATGTTTTTGCACATGTTGCGCTACTTCGCGTTCAACCGCTTTCGCGGCCTGCGCGCGTTCTCCTGGATCACCGGGGTAATGCTGATCTGGATGGTCTATGTCTCGGGCATCAACGGCTACATGCTGCCCTGGGACCAGCTCGCGCAGTACGTCACCGTCACCAGCTTCGAATGGCTGGACTGGCTGCCCATGTTCAGCGGCTCGCTGATGCGCAACTTCATCTATTCCGACCACGTGGGTAGCCGCTTCTTCACGCTGCTGTCGTTCATGCACGTGGGCATTCCGCTGGTCGTGCTGATGCTGATGTGGATCCACGTGCAGCGCGTTCCCAAGGCGCGCACCACGCCACCGCGCCCCATCGTCTACGGCCTGCTGGCGACGATGCTGGTGCTGTCGCTGGTCGTGCCCGCGCACAGCCAAGGCGGCGTGAGCAACCTGGCCGTCGCGGCCACCAGCATCCACCTGGACTGGTTCTACATGGCCGCATTCCCGCTGCTGACCGAGTGGCCTTTGCAATGGGTCTGGCTGTTGCTGGTGGGTGGCTCGGTCGTGCTCTACCTGATGCCGTGGATTCCGCCCAAGTTCGGCAAAAGCTCCAAGCACACGCACCAGGTCGTGATCCACGGCGAGCAAGGCGTCAGCGCCGAAATCACGGTGCGCGAGGGCGAGACCATTCTGGACGCCGGCCTGCGCGAAGGCCTGAACCTGGCCTATGACTGCCGCAACGGCGGCTGCGGCCTGTGCATCTGCAGCGTGGCGCAAGGCGGCTTCGAGCACCGGCCCTACCAGCTCAGCGCGCTGTCCAACGTCCAAAAAACCCAGGGCAAGGCGCTGATGTGCTGCGCATCGCCCATCCAGGACATGGCCATCGAGGTCGAGTATCCGATCGGCAGCAAGGTCATCAAGGGCCAGGAGGTGGTCTACACCGCCCACGTCGCGCAGATGCACCGACTGGCCGACGACGTGATGGAAGTCATCCTGCAACTGCCCGACGACCAGAAGATCGACTTCACCGCCGGCCAGTACATCAACATCCTGATCGGCGACGGCCACAAGCGTGCGTTCTCGTTTGCCAACCGCCCCGGCGCGGGTAGCCGCATCGAGCTGCACATTCGCAGGATGGAGGGCGGCGTCTTCACCACCCAGGTCTTCGAGTCGATGAAAGTGGGCGATGCCATCCACTTCGAAGGGCCGCGCGGCCAGTTCACGCTGCGCGAAAGCAGCTACCCCATTCTGTTCATCGCCGGTGCGACCGGCTTCGCACCAATCAAGAGCATCGTCGAGGATGCGTTCGCCCGCGGCATCCAGCGCCCGATGCGCCTGTACTGGGGCGTACGCCAGCGCAAGGACTTGTACATGCTCGACCTGTGCGAACAGTGGGCGCGCGAGCACGGCAACTTCACGGTCGTACCCGTGCTGTCCGAGCCGCACGTGGGCGACGACTGGAGCGGGCGCACCGGACTGGTTCACGAGGCCATGCTGGCCGACTTTGCCGACCTGAGCGGCTACGAGGTCTACCTGTGCGGCTCGGTGCGCATGGTCGAGACGGCAGTGCCGGCCTTCATCTCGCAGGGCCTGGACGAAAACTCCTGCTTCTCCGACGCCTTCCTGCCCGCAGCCGCGACGCAGGCGCCCGAACCTGAGTCCGTAGCGGCCGGTTGATCTGGGCCGCGGCAAGCCAAGCGGCGCAGTATCTACCAGCGAGTAATTCCATTTCTATATCGATCGAGTACGCGAAGGTGAAGCGCAGACAGTGCTGTAGCACGACAAGCGAAGCCGACAAAGTAATCGGTTGATATAGAAGTGGAATAACGCGGCTGCGCTGCAGCCGCGTTTTTGTACCGCAAGGCAGCCGTGGCACAGGCACGGACATAAAAAACGGCAGCTCCTTTGCGGGAACTGCCGAGTACTGCGGTACCGCGCGAATCAGCCGCGCATGTACTGCACTAGCGCATCATTGCAACGTCCCCAGCGCTGCGTTGAAGGTGCCGCTGGGACGCATGATCGCGTCGAGCTTGGCCGAATCGGGCAGGTAGTAGCCGCCGATGTCAACCGCCTTGCCCTGTACCCCATTGAGCTCATCGACGATCTTGACCTCATTGTCGGCCAGCTGCTTGGCCAGCGGGGCAAACTTGGCGGCCAGCGCCTTGTCCTCGGTCTGGGCGGCCAGCTCCTGCGCCCAGTACAGCGTCAGGTAGAACTGGCTGCCGCGGTTGTCGAGCTGGCCGGTCTTGGGCGACGGGCTCTTGTTGTTGTCCAGCAGCTTGCCCGTGGCGGCGTCCAGCGTGTGGGCCAGGATCTTGGCGTGCTCGTTGTGGTTCTTCAGCCCCAGGTCTTCCAGCGACACCGCCAGTGCCAGGAACTCGCCCAGCGAATCCCAGCGCAGATGGTTCTCCTCGGTGAGCTGCTGCACGTGCTTGGGCGCCGAGCCGCCTGCGCCCGTCTCGTACATGCCGCCGCCGGCCATCAGCGGCACGATGGACAGCATCTTGGCGCTGGTGCCCAGCTCCATGATGGGGAACAGGTCGGTCAGGTAGTCACGCAGGATGTTGCCGGTGGCGCTGATCGTGTCCTGGCCGCGGATCACGCGCTCGAGCGTGTAGCGCATGGCGCGCACCTGGCTCATGATCTGGATATCGAGGCCGGTGGTGTCGTGCTCGTGCAGATACATCTTGACCTTGGTGATCAGCTCACGCTCGTGCGGACGGTACGGATCGAGCCAGAAGACGACGGGCATGCCCGACTGGCGCGCGCGCGTGACCGCCAGCTTGACCCAGTCGCGGATCGGCGCGTCCTTCACCTGGCACATGCGCCAGATGTCACCGGCCTCCACGTTCTGCGAGAGCAGCACCTCGCCTGTCTCCAAGTCGGTGATGTTGGCCACGCCGTCCTCGGAAATTTCGAAGGTCTTGTCGTGGCTGCCGTATTCCTCAGCCTTCTGCGCCATCAGGCCGACGTTGGGCACCGTGCCCATGGTCTTGGGGTCGAATGCGCCGTGCCACTTGCAGAAGTTGATCATCTCCTGGTAGATGCGGGCAAAGGTCGATTCGGGCATCACCGCCTTGACGTCCTTGAGGCGCCCGTCCGCGCCCCACATCTTGCCGCCGTTCCTGATCATGGCCGGCATCGAAGCGTCGACGATGATGTCGTTGGGCGAGTGGAAGTTGGTAATGCCCTTGCTGGAGTCGACCATGGCCAGCTCGGGGCGGTTTTCGTGGCAGGCATGCAGGTCGGCCTTGATCTCGTCCTGCACGCTTTGCGGCAGCACGGCGATTTTCTCGTACAGATCGACCATGCCGTTGTTCACGTTCACGCCCAGTTCGTCGAACAGCTTTTGGTGCTTGGCAAACGCATCCTTGTAGAAAATCTTCACGCAGTGGCCGAACACGATGGGGTGTGAGACCTTCATCATCGTCGCCTTGACGTGCAGCGAGAACATCACGCCAGTCTTGCGCGCGTCCTCGATCTGCTTCTCATAGAAATCCACCAGCGCCTTCTTGCTCATGAACATCGAGTCGATGACCTCGCGATCCTGCAGGCCGACCTTGGGCTTGAGCACGATGGTTTTGCCAGCCTTGGTGATCAACTCCATCTTGACGTCGCGCGCCTTGTCCAGCGTCATCGACTTCTCGCCGTGATAGAAGTCGCCGTGCATCATGTGCGAGACATGCGAGCGTGACGCAGGGCTCCACTCGGCCATGCTGTGCGGGTGCTTGCGCGCGTATTCCTTGACCGCGCGCGGCGCTCGGCGGTCGGAGTTGCCCTCGCGCAGCACCGGATTGACCGCCGAGCCGATGCACTTGTTGTAGCGCGCGCGGATGTCCTTCTCCTCGTCCGTCTTGGGCTCTTCCGGGAAATCGGGAATCTTGTAACCCTTGGACTGCAGCTCGGCCACAGCCGCCTTGAGCTGCGAGACCGAGGCGCTGATGTTGGGCAGCTTGATGATGTTGGCGTCCGGCTGCAGCGTCTCCTTGCCGAGTTCGGACAAGGTATCGGGCACGCGCTGCGCATCGCTCAGGTATTCGGGAAACTGGCCCAGGATGCGGTTGGCCACCGAAATATCGCTTTCGACCACGTCAATACCCGCGGCGGCACCAAAGCTGCGCACGATGGGCAGAAACGAAGCCGTAGCCAGGCGCGGCGCCTCGTCGGTCAGGGTGTAGATGATGGTGGGTTTGCTGGTACTCATCGTACGTCTCTCCGATAGGTATGGGGGGTGTGCGCCGCTCACGCGAAGCGGTGCACCGTCATCCAACAGGACAGCGTACATTGTCCTCGACAGACCGCGCCAATTTCGTGTAATTTGCAATCAAATTTTGCGATGTGATAAATCAATTGCTTCTGAGCACATTTTTTTTGCAGTCTTGTACAAGACTGCAAACCATCCACGCAAGAAGCCACCAGGCCTGCAGAGCGACGCAAAAAACCCGCCTGCAAGGCGGGTCCAACGAACAAGATGAACCGCCCCGGGTTTTGAGGAGGCTCCAACACTTGAGAAGATGGAGCTATGACCAAGTCAAACAAGTTCTCACCCGAGGTCCGCGAGCGCGCCGTGCGCATGGTGCAGGAGCATCGAGCCGACT
>NZ_BAABBP010000046.1:0-20388 GCF_039538025.1 Comamonas faecalis | reverse complement strand
AGACTTGCTTGCGCGTCTTGCGCGTGCTCAGGTTCAGGGCGAGGTTGGTTTGCTTCATGGATGAGGAGAATGCCAGCGGTGGCTGACACCTACCAGACAGACGGGGAGGTTTTGCAGGATTTCCCTAGGAGCCTGTCGGACTTGGAAATCGCCGGCTGCAAATCGACCGCAGCGGCTCATTTTTTACCGTCTTTTTGCCCAATAGCTCGGCTATTGGGCTGCAAATCCGGCAAAAACTGTGCTCGCTGGGGCCGATTCTCGCTTTCGGCGCTCCAAGCCCGACAGCCTCCTAGAATCGCGGCCCATGCATATTCATATCCTGGGCATTTGCGGAACCTTCATGGGCGGACTGGCGGCGCTGGCGCGCGAGGCCGGCCACCGCGTCACCGGCTGCGACGCAGGCGTCTATCCGCCGATGAGCGATCAGTTGCGCGCGCTCGGCATCGAGCTGATCGAGGGCTACGGCGCCGACCAACTGCAACTCAAGCCCGATGTCTTCGTTGTTGGCAACGTCGTCAGCCGCGCGCGGCTGGCCGACGGCAGCCCCAAATTTCCGCTGATGGAAGCCATCCTGGACGCCGGTCTCCCCTACACCAGCGGCCCGCAGTGGCTGGCCGAGCAGGTGCTGGCGGGGCGCCACGTGCTGGCCATAGCCGGCACGCACGGCAAGACGACGACGACCTCGATGCTGGCCTGGATCCTGGAATGCGCCGGCCTCACTCCCGGCTTTCTGGTCGGTGGCGTGCCGCTGAACTTTGGCGTCTCGGCGCGCCTGGGCGCGCAGGCCGCAGGGCAGCAGCGGCCGCTGTTCGTGATCGAGGCCGACGAGTACGACACCGCGTTCTTCGACAAGCGCAGCAAGTTCGTGCACTACCGCCCGCGCACCGCAGTGCTCAACAACCTGGAGTTCGACCACGCCGACATCTTCGACGACCTGGCGCAGATCGAGCGCCAGTTCCACCACCTGGTGCGCACCGTGCCGGCGCAGGGGCGCGTCGTCGTCAACGACCTGGAAGAAAGCCTGACGCGCGTGCTGTACCAGGGCTGCTGGAGCGCCGTGGCCAGCTTTGGCAGCACGGTGAGCGACTTTCACGCCGATGGCGAGGCGCACGACTTTCGCGTGCTGCACCGCGCCAGCGGCGCCACCGGCCATGTGCAATGGGCGCTGACCGGGCGGCACAACCAGCTCAACGCGCTGGCCGCCATCGCCGCGGCAGAGCACGTGGGCGTGCCGGTGGATCAAGCGGCGCAGGCACTGGCCAGCTTTCAGAACGTGCGCCGGCGCATGGAGCTGCGCGGCTGCGTGGCCGGCATCACCGTGTACGACGACTTTGCCCACCACCCGACGGCAATCCGCACCACGCTGGACGGGCTGCGGCGCAGCGTAGGCAACGGCGCGCGCATCCTGGCGCTGTTCGAGCCGCGCAGCAATACGATGAAACTGGGAACGATGGCCGCCCAGCTGCCCTGGTCGCTGGAGGCGGCCGACCTGGCGTTCTGCCACACCGCCGGGCTGGACTGGGACGCCGCCCAGGCGCTGGCTCCCATGGGCGCGCGCGCCCAGGTGGCGGGCGACCTGGACACGCTGCTGGCGCAGGTGCTGCAGGCCGCGCAGCCGGGCGATCACGTCGTGTGCATGAGCAACGGCAGCTTTGGCGGCATCCATGCCAGGCTGCTCGACGCTCTGGCCCAGCGCGTCAAGACAGGCCTACGGTAACAACCCCGGACAGTCGCTCAGAAACTGACGGCCATGGCCGCCACGTCCACCCGCACCAGCGGCTGCGACAGCGCGCCAACGGCCGCGCGGGCAAACTGCTGCGCCCAGGCATCGTCCTTGAACAGGCGCGCGCCGGCCGCCTGCGCGACGACCAGCACCTTGTCGGCCAGCAGCACCTTGCCGGTGGCGCGCAGCGGCTCGCAGTCCAGGCGCACGAACTCATCGTCCAGCCAGCGGCGTGCATGATCGGCGGCCATGGGCTCGCTGCCGCGCAAGTCGATGTGATATTCCTCGCCGGGCGCCAGATTCACAAATACTTCACTGCGCATGGTGTCATCCTGAAAGCGTATTGACGGTTGGGATTGCGCGGCCCGCCGCCGGGCCGCGCCACGGCGGCAAGCTTACAGCGCCGGCACACGCCAAGACCATCCAACGCGGCCGCGTGTTTGGCGGCGAACCCGCATCACACGGCGGCCACGGCCGGCGCCTGTGCCTGTGCCGCCGCAGCGCGACGGTGGCGCACGGCCTCGGCCAGGTCGGCCAGCAGGGCTTCGGAGTCGTCCCAGCCCAGGCAGGCGTCGGTAATGCTCTGGCCGTAGGCGAGCGCATTCGGATCGTCCTTGCCCGGCGTGAACTTCTGCGCGCCGGCTGCCAGGTGGCTCTCAACCATTACGCCGAAGATGCTTTGCGAGCCACTGGCGATCTGCGCGGCGATGTCGCGCGCCACGTCGCGCTGGCGCTCGTGCTGCTTGCTGCTGTTGGCGTGGCTGCAGTCCACCATCAGCCGCGGCGGCAGGCCGGCCTTCTCCAGATCGGCGCAGGCGATGGCCACGCTGGCCGCGTCGTAGTTGGGCGCCTTGCCGCCGCGCAAAATCACGTGGCAGTCCTGGTTGCCCGCGGTGTGCACGATGGCCACCTGGCCGTTCTTGTGCACCGACAGGAAGTGGTGGCCGCGGCTGGCGGACTGGATGGCGTCGGTGGCAATGCGGATGTTGCCGTCGGTGCCGTTCTTGAAGCCGATCGGCGCCGAGATGCCCGAGGCCAGCTCGCGGTGCACCTGGCTCTCGGTGGTGCGCGCGCCAATGGCGCCCCAGCTGATCAAGTCGGCGATGTACTGCGGGCTGATCACGTCCAGAAACTCGCTGCCCGCCGGCACGCCCAGGCGGTTGATGTCGATCAGCAGCTCGCGCGCAATGCGCAGGCCTTCGTCGATGCGGTAGCTGCCATCCAGGTAGGGGTCGTTGATCAACCCCTTCCAGCCCACCGTGGTGCGCGGCTTCTCGAAGTACACGCGCATCACGATCTCCAGGTCGTCCTTGTACTGCGCGCGCACCTTCTGCAGTTTGCGCGCGTAGTCCAGCGCCGCGTCGGGATTGTGGATGGAGCAAGGCCCGATGATGACCAGCAGGCGGTCGTCTTCACCGCGCATCAGGCGCTGGATGCCGCGGCGGGTGTCGGCGATCAGGCGCTCGACGGCCGAGCCGCGGATGGGGAAGAAACGAATCAAATGGTCTGGTGGGGGAAGCACGGTGATGTCCTGGATGCGTTGGTCGTCGGTCTGGCTGGTCGAGTCACCGCGGGAATACCAGGTATCGGATGCAGGGGCGTTGGCAGTCATTTGTCGTCCTCAAGGTGGGTTGTGTTCATTGCGGGCCAAAAAAAACCGCCGGGCTGTACAGCTTCGGCGGTTTCTTGGGGTTTGGGTGCTCAGTATTTCAGGTGCGCTCTTACCTCTCATCCGCCTTGGACAGAGAACCAAAAGTAAAAGTAGAACGGGGCTTGAACGCGCATGGCTGTCAATGTAGCACGATTTGGTGCATTGCAACATCCCTGCCCTGTTGCCGTTTGGCTACATGCGCCACCAGCGGCGCAATCGCGCCAGGGCACTGCCCACCCTTCTTGGCGGTACATCGCCCCGGGGCTGCACCGGCGCGGGCAATGGGTCGTCGTCATGGAAATCCAGCAGCACCAGCGCCTGGCCCAGCGCGCGCCAGGCTTGAACCTCGAAGGCGCTGAACACGCGCGGCTCTTGCGCGCCGCCCTGGTGCAGCGCGTCCTGCCAGGCCTGCAGCGTGTCCTGCAGCTGCGCCACGCCATGCGCGTAGGCATCGCATTCGGGCAGCGCGTGCCAATGCGGATCGAGTGCGGTGAGCTGATGGCTGTGGCGGCGCAGCGCCTGCGCCAGCGCGTCGACCTGCGCCAACAGATCCTGCGCCCGGCGAGCCTGGTGGCGCGCGCGGGCCAGCGCCTCGATTTGCGCCGACAGCGCGCCCAGCGCATCGCGCAGCTCGCGCGCCTGCGCATCGCCGCCCGCATCAAGGCGCAACTGGCGCGCCAGATCGGCCAGCGTGGCGCCCGAGGTGGTGCGCAGTGTGGTGGGTGACGGGCGCCGGGCCATGGCGTTGCGACAATGCCCGCCTGCGCCCGGCCGGGTTCAGGCGGTGCCGCCCACGGTCAGGCCGTCGATGCGCAGCGTCGGCTGGCCCACGCCCACCGGCACGCTCTGGCCTTCCTTGCCGCAAGTGCCCACGCCGCTGTCGAGCTGCAGGTCGTTGCCGATCATGCCGACCTTCTTGAGCGACTCGGGGCCGCTGCCCACCAGCGTCGCGCCCTTGACCGGGTAGACGATCTTGCCGTTTTCCACCCACCAGGCCTGGCTGGCCGAGAAGACGAACTTGCCGCTGGTGATGTCGACCTGGCCGCCGCCGAAATTGGTCGCGTACAGGCCGCGCTTGATGCTGGCGACGATCTCCTGCGGATCCTTGTCGCCCGCCAGCATGTAGGTGTTGGTCATGCGCGGCATCGGAATGTGGGCGTAGCTCTCGCGCCGGCCGTTGCCGGTGGCGGACGCACCCATCAGGCGGGCGTTGAGTGAATCCTGCAGATAGCCCTTCAGGATGCCATCCTCGATCAGCACGTTGCGCTGCGTCGGATGGCCCTCGTCGTCCACGTTCAGCGAGCCGCGCCGGTCGGCAATCGTGCCGTCGTCGAGCACCGTCACGCCCCGCGCGGCCACGCGCTCGCCGATGCGGCCGCTGAACGCGCTGGAGCCCTTGCGGTTGAAGTCGCCCTCCAACCCGTGGCCGACGGCCTCGTGCAGCAGCACGCCGGGCCAGCCCGGGCCCAGCACCACGGTCATCTCGCCGGCGGGCGCCGGGCGCGCCTGCAGGTTGACCAGCGCCGCGTCCACGGCCTCGTCCACGTAGCGCTTGATCTGCGCATCGTCGAAATACGCCAGGCCAAAGCGCCCGCCACCACCGGCCGCGCCCATCTCGCGGCGCGGGCCCTGCTGGGCGATCACCGTCACCGACAGCCGCACCAGCGGGCGCACATCGGCCGCCAGCGTGCCGTCGGCGCGGGCAATCAGCACCACGTCGTACTCGCTGGCCAGGCCGGCCATGACCTGCGCCACGCGCGGATCGCGCGCGCGCGCCAGTTGCTCCACCTTCTCCAGCAGCTGCACCTTGGCCGTGCTGTCCAGCGTGGCGATCGGGTCGAGCTGCGGATACAGCGCATGGCTGCGCGCCACCTTGGCCGCGCGCACGCGCGCCGACTGGCCCGCCGCGGCGATCGAGCGCACCGTGTGCGCCGCGTCCAGCAGCGATGCCTCGGAGATGTCGTCGGAATAGGCAAACGCCGTCTTCTCGCCGCTCACCGCGCGCACGCCCACTCCCTGGTCGATGGAGAAGGCGCCCGTCTTGACGATGCCCTCCTCCAGGCTCCAACCCTCGGTGCGCGTGGTCTGGAAGTACAGGTCGGCGTCGTCGACGCGGTGCGCGCGGATCGCGGCCAGCGCGCGCGCCAGGTGGGTTTCGTCGAGCCCGAAGGGCTCCAGCAGCAGCGCGCGGGCCGTGGCCAGGCGCTCGATGGTCGGTTCGCGGGAAATCATCCCCATATTGTAGGCAGGCGCCCCTTGCCCCGTGGGGCGGACGGGCCGGTTCAGCGCCCTGGCAGCAGGTCGCTGTCCTGCGGCTGCTGGGCGCGCGCCACCGACATCAGCACCCCCAGCGCCAGCCCCATCGTGACCATGGCCGTGCCGCCATAGCTGATGAACGGCAGCGGCACGCCGACCACGGGCAGGATGCCGCTGACCATGCCCATGTTGACGAAGGCGTAGGTGAAAAAAATCACCGCCACCGCCGCCGCCGCCAGGCGGGCAAACAGCGTCGTGCCGCGCGAGGCAATGGCCAGCGCGCGCCACACCAGCAGCAAGAAGCAGGCGATCAGCGTGAGGTTGCCCGCCAGGCCGAACTCCTCGGAGAAGGCGGCGAAGATGAAGTCAGTGGTGCGCTCGGGGATGAACTCCAGGTGCGTCTGCGTGCCGGCCATGAAGCCCTTGCCCCAGACGCCGCCCGAGCCGATGGCGATCATGCCCTGGATGATGTGAAAGCCCTTGCCCAGCGGGTCGCGCGTGGGGTCAAGCAGCGTGCACACGCGCTGCTGCTGGTAACCATGCAAAACCGGCCAGTCCACGCCGTCGGCGCACCAGCTGCCGCCCATCACCACCAGCACCGCAATGCCCACCGCGCCCAGCAGCACCGGCGGCAGCACCAGCTTCCAGGACAGGCCGGCAAAAAAGACCACCGACAGGCCGGCGGCCAGCACCAGCAGGGAGGTGCCCAGGTCGGGCTGCTTCATGATCAGGCCCACCGGCAGCATCAGCAGCACCAGGGCGACGACGAAGTCGAAGGCGCGCAGCTGGCCCTCGCGTTTCTGGAACCACCAGGCCAGCATCAGCGGCGTGGCAATCTTGAGCAGCTCGCTGGGCTGGATCACGATGCCGACGTTGATCCAGCGCGTGGCCCCCTTGCGCGTGATGCCGAACAGCGCCACGCCCACCAGCAGCGCCACGCCCAGCGCATAGGCCGGCACGGCCAGGCGCATCAGCTGCTGCGGCGGCACCTGGGCGACGATGAACAGAATGGCCGCACCCAGCAGCATGTTGCGGCCGTGGTCGACAAAGCGCGTGCCGTGGTCGAAACCCGACGAATACATGGCCACCAGCCCCAGGCCTGACAGTGCCAGCAGCAGCAGCAGCGTCGGCCAGTCGAAGCCGCGAAACAGCGGCGCGATGCGCTCGGGCAGCGTGGGAGAGTCGATTGCGGCGGCCATGGGGCGCTGATTATCGCAACCGCGGGCGGCTCCCGCGCGCGCAAACACGGCCGAGGCACTGGCACAAGTGGGCATGCGGGTAGGCACAATCGCAGGCCATGACCACCACCCACATGCTTTATCTGCACGGCTTTCGCTCTTCTCCCCAGTCGGCCAAGGCGCAACGGATGGCCCGTTACGTAGAGCAAAACCACCCACGGGTGCAGCTGTGGTGCCCGCAACTGCCACCCTCGCCGCGCGAGGCCATGGCGCTGATCGAGGACGGCATTGCCGGCTGGCCGAGCGCGCGCATGGCCGTCGTCGGCTCGTCGCTGGGCGGCTACTACGCCAGTGCGGTGGCGCAGCGCATGCACTGCAAGAGCGTGATGCTCAACCCCGCGGTCGACCCGGCGCGCGATCTTGCGCACTACATCGGCGAGCAAAGCAGCTGGCACACGCCCGAGGAGCGCTTTTTCTTTCGCGCCGAATACATCGACGAGCTGCGCGCACTCGACGTGCGCGGCCAGCCCCAGGCCGCGCCCGAGCTGCTGGTGGCCGCCCGGGGCGACGAGCTGCTGGACTGGCGCGAAATGGTGGCGCGCTACCCACAGGCGCAGCACATCGTGCTGCCCGGCGGCGACCATGCTCTGAGCGACTTCGAGCAGGTGCTGGCGCCGGTTTTCGCCTTCCTCGACCTGGCCTGAAACCACCAGACCTGTGTGAGACCGCCCGGCGCAGGCGCCGCGGCGCATGGGACAATTGCCGCCATGCATGCATTGTTCGACGACGCCGGCAAATTTCTGGCCGGCCGCATCCTCTCCGAAACCGACAGTTCGGCCCAGATCGAGCTCGACAGTGGCAAGCGCGTCAAGGCCAAGACCGCGCACATTCTGCTGAAATTCGACCAGCCCGCGCCCGCCGACCTATTGACGCGTGCGCGCGAGACGGCCGCCACCATCGACCCGGCGCTGGCCTGGGAATTCGCCCCCGAGGGCGAGTTCGGCTTTGCCGAGCTGGCGCGCGACTATTTCAGCGCCAGCGCCCCGCCGGTGGAGCAGGCGGCCATGCTGATCGCGCTGTTCGAGGCGCCGCATTACTTTCGCCGCGCGGGCAAGGGCCGCTTCAAGAAGGCTCCGGCCGACATCGTCGCCCAGGCGCTGGCCGCCATCGAGAAAAAGCAGCAGATCCAGGCGCAGATCGACGCCTGGGCGCAGGAGCTGGCCGCCGGCCAGTGCCCGCAGGCGATCCGCGACCAGCTGTACAAAATCCTGTTCAAGCCCGACAAGAACGCGCCCGAATACAAGGCCGTCGTCGAGGCCAGCCGCAGCACCCACCAGGCGCCGCTGGCGCTGCTGCAGGCGGCCGGCGCCATCGACTCGCCCTACGAGTTCCACTACCGGCGCTTCCTGTTCGAGTTCTTCCCGCGCGGCACCGGCTTTGCGCCCGTCACCGCGCCCGAGCCGCCCGCCGACCTGCCTCTGGCGCAGGTGAGCGCCTACTCCATCGACGACTCGCACACCACCGAGATCGACGACGCGCTGTCGCTGCAAGGCCTGGGCAGCGGCCAGGTCACGCTGGGCATCCACATTGCCGCGCCGGGCCTGGCGATCGCGCCGGGCGACGCGCTCGACCAGCTCGGGCGCGCCCGCCTGTCCACGGTCTACATGCCGGGCAACAAGATCACCATGCTGCCCGACGCCGTGGTGCAGACCTACACGCTGGACGCCGGCCGCGCCAACCCTGCAGTCTCGCTGTACGTCACCTATGACGAGGCAACGCTGCAAGAAATCTCCAGCGAAACGCGCCTGGACCGCGTGCCGGTCGACGTGAACTTTCGCCACGACAAGCTCGACCACATCGTCACTGCCGACTGGCTGGCCGGCGGCGACTCGCCCGCCGACACACCGCAAGAACTGGCCGCGCGGCGCGAGGAACTCGCCTTTTTGCACCGCCTGGCGCAGCACCTGAAGGCCGGGCGCGAACAAGTGCGCGGCAAGCCCGAGACCTTCAACCGCCCCGACTACAGCTTTCACCTGCTGGACAAAAAAGGCGACGCGCCCGACGGCAGCGAGACGGTGCAGATCACCACGCGCCGGCGCGGCGCGCCGCTGGACCTGATCGTCGCCGAGGCGGCCATCGTCGCCAACAGCACCTGGGGCCAGATGCTGGCCGCCCAGGGCGTGCCCGGCATCTACCGCAGCCAGGCAAGCCTTGCGTCCGGCATCAAGGTGCGCATGGGCGTCAAGGCGCTGCCGCACGCGGGCATCGGCGTCAAGAGCTACGCCTGGGCCACCTCGCCGCTGCGCCGCTACGTCGACCTGGTCAACCAGTGGCAAATCATTGCCTGCGTGCGCCACGGCGCCACTGCCGCGCTGGCCGCGCCGTTCAAGCCGCGCGACGCCGAGCTGTTCGCCATCATCAGCAGCTTTGACGCCGCCTACAGCGCCTACAACGGCTACCAGAGCGCGATGGAACGCTACTGGACGCTGGTCTGGCTGCAGCAAAACGGCGTCACCGAACTGGACGCCGCGGTGATCCGCGAAGGCATGGGCGGCGACTCCCTGGTGCGCGCCGACACGCTGCCGCTGGTCTTCTCGGTGCTGGGCGCGCAAAACCTGCAGCGCGGCGCGCGGGTGCGCGTGCGCCTGGGCGACATCGACCCGATTGCGCTGGACGTGCATGGCACCGTTCTGGCGCGCCTGGACGACCCGCTCGACCCCGGCGACGACGCGGCGCTGGACGACGAGGGCGACGACGGCGAAGAAGCCGGCGCCGGCGCGCTGGCGATTGCGCTGGACGTGGACGAACCCGCCGGCGACGCCGCCGCCACGCCCGCATCCGTGCCCGGATCCAGCCCCGCCCCGTGAAACTCCCAGCCCTGCTCGCCCGCCTGAGCACGCTGCAGCTTGCGCTGGCCATCTCGGTCGCGGTGCACGCCGCGCTGCTCACCGTGCGCTTCGTCAATCCCGAAGGCTTCAACCGCGTGTTCCAGGACACGCCGCTGGAGGTCATCCTGGTCAACGCGCGTACCGACGAGCGCCCGGACAAGGCGCAGGCCATCGCCCAGGCGTCGCTGGCCGGCGGCGGCGAGGCCGCCCAGGGCCGCGCCACCAGCCCGCTGCCCTCGGCGGCGCTCACCACCGTGGGCAACGACCTGGAAGATGCGCAGCGGCGCATGGACGAGCTGATGGAGCAGCAGAACATGCTGCTGGCCCAGGTGCGCCAGCAGCTGGCCCACCTGCTGCCACCCGACGCGCAGCGCACCAGCGCCAGCGGCGAGCAAGACCAGCGCCAGGAGGAAAAACGCCGTCAGCTCGTCAAGCTGCTGGCCGAGATCGAAAAGCGCATCAACGAAGAAAACGCCCGCCCGCGCAAGCGCTACATCAGCCCGGCCACGCGCGAGGAGGCCTACGCCATCTACTACGACGCGCTGCGCCGCAAGATCGAGGACAAGGGCACGCAGAACTTCCCCGAGCAGGGCGGGCGCAAGCTCTATGGCGAGCTCATCATGGTGATGACCGTCAACCACGACGGGCGCGTGCTGGCCACCGAGATCGCGCAAAGCTCGGGCAACCGGCTGCTCGACCGCCGCGCCGAGGCCATCGCCCGCGCCGCCGGCCCCTATGGCAGCTTTACCAAGGCCATGCGCGCGCGCGCCGACCAGATCGCCATCGTCTCGCGCTTTCACTTCACCCACGACGCCACGCTGCAGACCGAGATGCGCTGATGACCGCCGACACGACCACCGACCTGTACTGCGTGATGGGCAACCCGATTGCCCACAGCCGCTCGCCCTGGATCCACGCGCGCTTTGCCCAGCTCACACAACAGGCGCTGCGCTATGAAGCACGCCTTGTTCCGCTGGACGGCCTGGCCCAGGCGCTGACCGACTTTGCCGCCGCCGGCGGGCGCGGCTGCAACATCACCGTGCCCTTCAAGCTGCAGGCGGCCGAGCTGGCGCACACGCGCAGCGAGCGCGTGCAGCTGGCCGGCGCCGCCAACACGCTGGCCTGGGACGGCGAGGGCCGCATCCATGCCGACAACACCGACGGCCTGGGCCTGGTGGCCGACATCACCCAGGGCGCGGGCCGCGCGATTGCCGGCGCCAGCGTGCTCCTGATCGGCGCCGGCGGCGCCGCTGCCGGCGCGCTGGCTCCGCTGCTCGAGCAGCGGCCCACGCTGATCACCGTCGCCAACCGCACGCTGGAGCGCGCGCAGGCGCTGGTCGAGCGCCATGCCGCGCTGGCGGCCACCCACCAGGTGCCGCTACTGGCGGCCGCGCCCGCCACGCTCAGTGACAGCTTCGACATCGTCATCAACGCCAGCGCCAGCAGCCTGGCCGGCGACGCCGCGCCCGTGCCCGACTGCGTGCTGCGCCCCGGCAGCCTGGCCTACGACATGATGTACGGCCCCGCGGCCCAGGGTTTCCTCCAGTGGGCGCACCGGCACGGCGCGCAGGGCCGCGACGGCCTGGGCATGCTGGTCGAGCAGGCCGCCGAGGCCTTTGCGCTGTGGCGCGGCGTGCGCCCGCCCACGGCCGGCGTGCTGGCCGCACTGCGCCAGCCATGAACGCCCTGCTGCGCTGGCTGGCCCTGGCGCTGTGCGCGCTGGCGGGGCTGCAGCTTTTCTTCGTGCTGCGCATTGCGGCCATGGCCGGCGTGAACCCCGAATCCACCGCCATGCAGCGCTCGGCCGCCATCGCGCAGCTGCGCGGCCCGAGCGCGCTGCACTGGCGCCAGCAGTGGGTGGACTACGCGCAAATTTCCGACCAGCTCAAGCGCGCGGTCATCGCGTCCGAGGACGACGGCTTCGCCCGCCATCACGGCGTCGAGTGGCAGGCCATCGAGCGCGCATGGGCGCACAACGAGCGCAGCCAGCAGCGCGCCAGCGCACGCCGCCCCGCGCGCATCCGCGGCGGCTCCACCATCACCCAGCAGTTGGCCAAAAACCTGCTGCTGTCGGGCGAGCGCACGCTGCTGCGCAAGGGCCAGGAGCTGGTGCTGGCACTGGCGCTCGAAGCGCTGCTGCCCAAGCAGCGCATCCTGGAGATCTACCTCAACAGCGTCGAATGGGGCAACGGCGTCTACGGCGCCGAGGCTGCTGCGCGCCACTACTTTCGCAAAAGCGCGCGCCAGCTCAGCGCCATCGAGGCCGCCCGCCTGGCCGTGATGCTGCCCGCGCCCAAGCGCTTCGAGAAAATGCCCCAGTCCACCTACCTGGCCGCGCGCGCGCGCACCATCGCCGCGCGCATGCCCGCCGCGCAGCTGCCCTGAGGCGCCCTTGACCATGCGCATCCTCGGCATCGACCCCGGCCTGCAGACCACCGGCTTCGGCGTCATCGACGTCGATGGCCACGCGCTGGCCTACGTGGCCAGCGGCACCATCCGCACCACGGGCGCCGGCGTCGCGCTGGGCGACCTGCCGGCGCGGCTGAAGATTCTGTTCGACGGCATCAGCGAGGTGGCGCAGCGCTACCAGCCCGACACGGCCGCGGTCGAGATCGTCTTCGTCAACGTCAATCCGCAATCGACACTGCTGCTGGGCCAGGCGCGCGGCGCGGCGCTCACCGCGCTGGTCAACGCCCGGCTGCCGGTGGCCGAATACACCGCGCTGCAGATGAAGAAAGCCGTCGTCGGCCACGGCCGCGCGGCCAAAGCCCAGGTGCAGGAGATGGTGCGCCGCCTGCTGCACCTGCCCGGACTGCCCGGCACCGACGCCGCCGACGCCCTGGGCCTGGCCGTCACCCACGCCCACGCCGGCGCGGCCATGGCGCGCGTGGGCGAAGTTGCGCAACTGACGCGCCGCCAGCACGCGATGTACAAGGGCGGGCGCAGTTACTGAGCCTAAATCCGGATTTAGGCTGAGGCTGGGTGCAATACCCGTCATTCCGGCGAAAGCCGGAATCCAGGAACCCCGGCTTGCGCCTGGGGTGATGGATTTCCATCAGGCTGAATCAGGCCGAGCGCGCCTGCGGTGCAATAGGCGTATCCGGCATCTGGCCGCTATCCGCAGGCAGCGCCGCAATACCTGACACCACGTCGCCCACGACGATGACCGACGGGCTGGCCAGACCATGGCCCACGATGGTGTCATGCAACCGTCCGAGCGTGGTGACCGCGTGGCGCTGGTCGGGGCGGCTGGCGTTTTGCACGATGGCCACCTGCGTGTGCGCCGGCAGACCGGCCAGCAGATCCTGCTGCAGCCGCTGCGCACTGGCCATGCCCATGTAGATCACCAGCGTCAGGCGCGCCTGGTGGGCGGTTGCGGCCAGCTGGCGCCAGTCGGCGGGGTCGCTGCCCGGGCGGTTGTGGCCAGTGATGAACACCACGCCCTGCGCGTGGTCGCGGTGCGTCAGCGCCACGCCCAGCGCCGTGGGGCCGGCAAGGCCCGCGGTGATGCCGTTGACGACGTCGACCGTGACTCCCGCCGCGCGCAGGTGCTCGGCCTCCTCGCCGCCGCGCCCGAAGATGAAGGGGTCGCCCCCCTTCAGGCGCACCACGCGCTCGCCATCCTGAGCGGCGCTGACCATCAGCCGCTCGATGAAGGCCTGCGGCGTGCTTTTGCAGCCGCCGCGCTTGCCCACGCGCACCACGCGCGCGCCGGGCGGCGCCAACGCGACGATCTCGTCGCTGACCAGGTCGTCGACCAGCAGCAGGCTGGCCGCCTCGATGGCGCGCAGCGCCTTGAGGGTCAGCAGTTCGGGGTCGCCCGGGCCGGCGCCCACCAATGTGCAATGGCCTTGTTTCATTGGATGTCCTCGGTTTGCAGTTGCTGCCTCAGCCTCCGGCACAGCCCGGTGATGTGTTCCACCTGCTGCGCCAGCGCAGCAGGTACGGGGAGCTGGCCGTCCAGCACCTGCCGGGTGTAGGCGGCGGTGCTGGCGGCGTCGATGGCCGCGGGCAGGCCGGGCACTCCATCCGCCGTGCCGGGCACCTGCTCGGCCAGCAACTGGTGGCGGCCCTGCAGCCAGGCGTCGTAGCGCGGCTGGCGGCGCGGGTCGGCGGCGCTCTCGCCCTCCAGCCCGCGCGACAGCAGGGCGTTGAGCCCCAGCTCGGCGCAACACTCGCCCATCAGCGCAAAGTAGTCGGCATGGGTGTAGCTGCTGACCAGCAGCGCTGCGCCCTGGGTGGGCATCAGCAGCTTGACCAGGCTGTGGCCGCTGCTGCGCAGGCCGATGTGCCGGCGCACCTCCAGCAGCCGCACCAGCCCCGGGTGCAACGCGGCCGTGGGCAGGTGCGCCACCGTGCCCGGAGCAATCGCCGCGGGCGCAGCCAGCGCGGGCGTGCCCAGCGCCCGCAGCACCTCGGACGCCTGCACGCGCCCGTCCTCGGTCGCCATGCCGTGCAGCAGCACCGGCAGGCCACGGCGCGCCAGCAGCAGTGCCAGCAGCGGCGTGAGCACCGGCAGGCGGCGCGCGCCGTTGTAGCTGGGCAGCACCACCAGCGGCAGGTCGGCAGGGTTTGCGGGGATCAACGCGATACGCTCGCGTGCGGCATCAACGAAGCCGCACATCTCCTCGGCCGTCTCGCCCTTGATGCGCATGGCCGCGCAGAAAGCGCCCAGCTCCAGGTCGCTGACCTCGCCGTCGAGCACCTGGCCCATGAGGTCGGCAGCCTGCGCTCGCGTCAACGCCTTGGCGCCGCGCGTGCCGCGGCCGATTTCCTTGATGTAGTGGCTGATGCCCATGGTCGGTGTGCAATGAATGGGGCCGCCATTGTCGGACAGGCTTCATACCGATTCGGGTATTTGGATAGTCCTGCGAAGCCTGGTTGCAGGCCTTCTGCGCACCCATCAGAGCGAGGGCGCCCCTCCTGCCAAAACATTGGGCTCCATCGCGGCGAGGGCGCCGCTCCCACGGCGGAAGCGGCATCTCGCGGGGCGGTGCCCAACATTTGGCAGAAGCGGTGTCCTCACCGCGACCCGGGTCAACGGCTCAGGATGAGCTGCGCAATCACGCCGGTGGCAATCGCCACCAGCAGGTAGTCGCTGCCGTACTGCACCCAGTGGTAGCCGCGCGGCGGCGCATTCAGGTGGTGCGCGCGCCAGTTGTTGACAACGTACTGGCGGCCGCGGTAGCGGGCCGGCACGCGGTCGCCGCGGTGCCAGCGCTGCTGCGGCCCACTGCCACGCCAGGGCCGCTGGCGGGCCTGTGCGTGCGGCGGCGGGCCGGAGTGCGGACGCGCCTGTGGCGGGCGCTGCTGGGCGTGGCCCGGGCGGCTCTGCGTCTGGCCGGGGCGATGCCGGGGCGGCTGCTGCGGGCCGCCGCGGCCGTCGTGGCGTCCGTCGCGCGGCTGGGCTTGCGCCATGGCCGGCAGGCCCAGGGCCAGCGCGGCGCCTGCGGCCCAGGCAATGAAGGCACGGCGCGGCGCGCGGGCGGTGATCTGGGTAGTGGGGCTCATGTCTCGTCCTTTCGTGGCAGTAAACGTGCGCCCATGGTCGCTGATTTGCCGCCGCGCAACAGGTGCCGCGCAGCGGTTTTACCGAAGATTTGCATGCGCTTACCGGGGCTTTGCCAGCACGTGCACAGCGTTCACCGGCCGGTAACCCATCGCAACATCTTGAGCAACCTCATCCCGTGCGCGAGCCATGGATCCATGAATAAGTCCCAGGCTGTTTGCTCCGTGCTTTCGACTCGATTCACTGGAATGGATCACATGGAAACGGCCGCCTTCAGCTGTTTCTTGATCGGCGCAAATGCGCCCGCCAGTGTCCATTCCCGCCGGTGACCTTTGCAGCATCCACGGGATTGCCCGATCGCTAGGATGATTCCCATTCATCCATTCAAGCGTTCGCGCCTGCCCGCCATGCCACTTTCCACATCGACCGATCTCCAGCCCCGGCTGCCCGACTTCTTCGACCAGGCACCGACCCTGACGGTGCGCGATCCGCTGTCCGAGTTTCTTGGCGCTGCCGAGGGCGGCGTGCTGCGTTACGGCTATGCCGACGCGGTGCGCCTGGCCGGCCATTCATGCCCGACGGTTGCCGGCGCCTACCTGATGACGCTGCACGGCCTGCGCGCGCTGTACGGCGACGCGCTGCCGGTGCGCGGCGAGGTGGCGGCCTTCATGCACGACGCGCGCGACAGCGGCACCACCGGCGTCACCGCCTCGGTCGTGCAATTGCTCACCGGCGCCGCACCCGAGACGGGCTTTCACGGCATCGGCCCGACTGGCCGTTTTGCCCGCAACGAGCTGCTGCACTTCGACCGCAGCGACGTGCCCGGCGTCTTCGGCCTGCAGCGCACCGACACCGGCGCCGCCGTCGCGCTGCAGCTGAACGCCGCACTGGTGCCCTGGAACGAGGAAATGCCGCGCGTGCTGCCCTACGCGATCGCCGGCCGCGCCAGCGAAGAGCAGTTGCGCCGCTTCGGCCAGCTGTGGCAGCAGCGCGTGCGCGCCATGCTGGTGGACTTTGCCGACGATGCTCAGCTGGTGCAGGTCACGCCCTGGGACAAGCGCCACTGAATATGTCCTGGAGCAAGCGGATGTGCGTCATCGAACCGGATGGTCGGCCAGCGCCAGCCATCTCGAATCGGGCCGCATTTCCCCAATCAACGCCGTGCTTGTTTTCAAGGATTCTCTGCAGGCGATTCTCCGTTTTCCGTCGACAGCTCGGCTTGCCGTAGCACCAGCTGCGTCGCACCTTCGGCCAGATCGGGCGGATAGCCGTAGCGGGCCAGCAAGCGCCGCACGTTGCGACGCAGGCTGGCGCGCACCGATTCGCGCTGCACCCAATCGAGCTTAGGCATTTTCTTGACCATCTCGGTCAACTCGCGCGCCATCAGCCGCAGGGTGTCGCTTTGCATCGCGTCGCGCGCTGACTCGTTGTCGGCCAGGGCGTCGTAGAACGCGGTTTCTTCCGCGCTCAGGCCCAAGTGCTCACCCTGCCGCCGGGCCTCGCGCAGGCTTTTCGCCAGGTCGATCAGGCGGGCGATCATCTCGGCGGTCGAGATGGCCTTGTTGGTGTAGCGCGAAAGCGCATCTTCCAACGCCTCGCGGAATTTCCGGCTCTGCACCAGATTGCTGCGTTCGGTGATGCGGATCTGGTCGTTCAGCAGCTTGCGCAGCGTTTGCAGGGCCAGATTTTTCTGCTCCAACGCGGCCACACGCTGCAGAAAGTCATCGCCCAGGATGTCCAGGCGCGCCTCCTCAAGCCCTGCCACGGCAAACAGGTCGATCACGTCGTCGGCATCCACGGCGCCGCCGATGACCTGGCGCACGGCCGCATCCACGTCGCGCTGTCGGCTGTTGGCCGCGCGGCGCCCATCGTCGTCGGCCAGACGCTTGCGGATCATGGCCGCGCAACGCTGAAAAAAGGCCAGGTGTGACGTGATGGCCGCAGTCTCCGGTCGCGGCACCGCCAGCGCGAAGGCCGTCGCCAATTCCTTGACCAGCGCACGAAAGCGCTGCCAGCCGTCTTCCTGACCCAGCACGTGGTCGATGGCGCGAAGGTACAGCGGCAGCACGTCGCGCGGTTCGGCGTCCAGCGCCGCCGCGTAGTCGCAGCCGTGGAAGAAATCACGCAGCTTCTCGAACGCCGCCTGCATCGCCGGCACGGCCTCGCCTTGTACCTGCCGCACTGCTTCGCCCGTGCCCCCGGCTTGGGTATAGGTGGCCAGCGCATCCGCCAGTTGATCGGCCAGGCCGAGCAGGTCCACGATCAACCCGCCGGGCTTGTCGCCATAGACCCGATTGACCCGCGCGATGGCCTGCATCAGGTTGTGCCCGGCCAGCGGCTTGTCCAGGTACAGCGTGTGCGCCGGCGGGCAGTCAAAGCCGGTCAGCCACATGTCGCACACGATGACCAGCCGCAGATCATCGGCCGGATCCTTGAAGCGTTCGGCCAGGCGCTTGCGCGCAGCCTTGGTGCGCACATGGCTGCGCAGCGGCTCGGGGTCGCCATCGCTGCCGGTCACCACCACCTTCATGGCGCCGCGCTCGTCGTCGGCATCGTGCCAGTCGGGGCGCAGCGCGCGGATGGCCTCGTACAGCCGGGCGACGATGTCGCGGCTCATGGTCACCACCATGGCCTTGCCTTCCATGGCCGCGCGGCGCTGGTTCCAATGGTCAACGATGAAGGCCGCCAGGCGCTCGATGCGCTCCGGCGCGCCGACCAGCGACTCCAGCGGCACCCGGTACCTGCCCGGCGCTACCTCGCCGTCGCGATCCGCGTTGACGACATATTCGACTTCTTCTTCCGCAACCCGCAGGCCCGCTTCATCGACCTTGAGCTTGACGATGCGCGATTCGTAATACAGCGGCTTGGTGGCGCCATCGTCCACCGCTTGCCGGATGTCGTACACGTCGGCGTATTCACCGAATACGTGAATGGTGTTCTTGTCGTCGCCCTCCAGCGGCGTGCCGGTAAAGCCGATGAAGGTGGCGCCCGGCAAGGCTTCGCGCATCCAGCGCGCGCCGCCCTCGACAAAGCCGTACTGGCTGCGGTGCGCTTCGTCGGCCATCACCACCACGTTGTGGCGCTCGGAAATCACGCCTGCGCCTTCCGCGAATTTCTGGATGGTGGTGAACACCACACCGCCTGCGGCGCGGTCAAGCAGCGCTTTCAGATGCTCGCGGCTCGCGGCCTGCACCGGCGGCTGGCGCAGCAGAGCACGGCCGGCGGCAAAGGTGTCGAACAACTGGTCGTCCAGATCGTTGCGGTCGGTGATCAGCACCACCGTCGGGTTGGCCAGGCGCGGCTCGCGAATCAGGCTGCCTGTCAACATCAGCATGGTGAGCGACTTGCCCGAACCCTGCGTGTGCCAGACCACGCCGCCACGCCCGTCACCCTCCGGCTTCAAGCGCGCCAGCACGCTGGCGTGCGCCTTGCGCACGGCACGGAACTGGTGGTAGCCGGCGATCTTCTTGACGACGTCGCCGCGCTCGTCTTCCTCGAAGGTGACGCAGGCACGCAGGTAATCCAGCAGCGCGCGCGGCTCCAGCAATCCATGAATCAACGCATCCAGCGTCGGCGCGCCGCCTCCATCAGCCAGTGGCCGCCACGGCATGTAGCGGCTCGCGCCAGCGGTGAGGGAGCCCACGCGCGTCAACAGGCCATCGGACACCGCGCACAGCACGTTGGGCGCAAACAGGTCCGGCGTGGTCGCCATGTAGCGCTTGAGCTGAGCCATCGCCACGCCCAGATCGGCCTTTTCATCGGCCGGATCTTTCAGCTCGATGACCACCACCGGCAGGCCGTTCAGAAACAGCAGCAAATCCGGTCGAACATGCTTGCCCGACGGGCCTGCAACAGTGAGCTGACGCACCGCCAGCCAGTCGTTGGCCGCCGGGTTGTCGAAGTCGATCAGCCGGGCGCGGCCACCACGCATCTCGCCGCCTTTGGCGTCGCGGTATTCCACCGGAACGCCATCGACCAGCAAGCCGTGCAGCCAGCGGTTGTTCTGGATCAGCGTGGGGTGCGGCGGATGCAAAAGCGTGTGGGCCACGCCCGCCAGTGCCTCGCGCGACAGCGCGGGGTTCAGCCGTTGCAGCGCGGATGCCACGCGGCCGGACAACACGACGTCGGCAAACGACGCGCGCTCCGGCTGCGGCGCATCGGGCCCCAGCTCGGGCCCGTGGCGCAAATCGAATCCCGATTGGCGCAGCAGCCCGAGCGCCCCGAGTTCGACGTCCTGCTCACGTGGCATGGGCAAGCTGCGGTGCTTCCGCCACCTCTGCAAGCGGCTGGAATTCGGCCCCGGTGCAAGGCGCGAAACCGTGTGGCCAGGGCGCCCGCAGCAAACACAGCACCCGCATTTGCAACGGCGCGCCATGGTTCACGCGGGCCACGCGCAAGTCGATGGACTGCACGCCGCCTCGCGTCGCCAAGGCGCGCACGTCGCGTGCCAGATAACGCGGCACATAGCCCAGGCGCAGCCGCTGCACGCCATCGTCCAGAACGGCCACGGCATGCGGGTCATGCGCGTTGTCGTCTTCCAGCTCCAGGCGCAAAACGTCTTGCGCACGCAGCGTCGCCAGCCGCTCATGCGCCGGCGCGCCAGCGTGGCGCAAGCCGTGCAAAAAAAAGCGGTCGCTGTAGCGGCCTTGCGCGTCGGCCACGGGCTGGGGAAATACTTCGAGCGCGTCGGTCTGGCGAATGCCCTCAGTCACACCCAGTACGGCCAGCGGCGTCGGCGGGCTTTTCGGGTCAAAGCCGCTCCACGTCAGCCAGGCCTCGTACTCGGGCCGAGAGCGCGAGAGCAGGCGATTGGCCAGCAGCGGAAACAAGGTGCGCGAGCGATACACCGTGCGCAGATCGTCCATGCCCGGGAAAGGATGAAATCCCGGCAGCGTCAGCGCCCCGTGCGTGTAGGCAAAGCGATATTCGCCATCAGCATGTTCCAGCTTTGCCACGGGCGACCACGCGCCCCGTTCGGCCGAGCCGCCGCGCCATGCGATGAATACGGTCGTGTTCATGATTCCTCCGGTTGCAGTATCCGCCTTCGGTTCTGGGCCGAGGGTGTGCAGAATTTTGTGTAAACGGACAATCCACCGCCGGCGTAAGCCGGCCTGTCCGTAAGCGCAATGAACACCAAGAAACACGACGTACCCGAAGAACTGCTGTCTGGCCTGCTGGCCAAC